>JAFGUM010000251.1 GCA_016938515.1 Spirochaetales bacterium
CACATTTTCAACCTTTTCGCTTGAGACGGTGGAGTTACTACGCAGTGGCGGCTATGGTCGCGCCGTGTTGAATGCCGGGGTCAACCTGGCGGGCGGCCTGATGGCCACGATCGCCGGCCTCGCGCTGGTGCTGCGGGCAGACTAGCGGCGGCAGCCCGGTTGAATATATTTTCTTGTTAATTTTACTCACGCAGCATGCTTCCAGGTTGTAAGAAATTTTAACAGGAGGGATACGATCATGAAGAAAGCAATCCGGGCATTCTGTTCTATCTCTTGTCTCATCCTTTTCATGGGATGCGTAACGAACACTTCAAACGGTTCCATGATGGCTGTCGGAACTTATACTGAAGAAGAAGGAGGGCATCATTGGGTGATGCCACAGGAAATCACCTACGCTGTAGGTGATATTCTGGAGTATTCGATGACTCTTGACGAAGAAAAATATGCGTTGACCGAAGCCGTAGCATTTGGCTATCCGCCGGTTGGAGAAAAGGCAAACAAGTACATCAGCTATGCGGCCACGCAGCTGATTGCCATACCATACCGGTTGATATGAGCCCGATATTCTATCCGTCACCTCCTCAGAGTCTGGAGGCTTGAGCAAAGGAGCGAGGATAGCCATCGATGCGGCCACCTTCGCCATAAGCGGTGCCGCAGCCGGGATTCTGATTTTCGAGGACGTGCTCGGCGCTGGCATTCCGCTGGCGGTTGCTTCTCCAGGCGCCCTTACCAAACTGGTAATAGATATTATCCGTTAACTTTGACGAGCCGTACTGACCGGCAGTACGACCCGCCATTCGAGCAGGCTTAGAAGTAAAACGTAGCCCCCGCGAAGGCGTACGCCCACCAGGTCTGGAACAGGGTGTCTGTCCACGGCGTACCGTCGGGCAGCATGAACGGGTTGAGCCCGAACGACAGCGTCGAGCGGTCGTCGGAAGTGTAGTACGATTCGTTGTCGCTCAGGCTCGTCCAGCCTTCGTAGCCAGTCAGTGGGTACACCCAGGAAAACCGCGCGCCGAGCGTGAGTGCAAAGCGTGGCAGGACGAACCACTCGAGCCCCGCCTCTGCCGTTGCGCCGAGGGCGCCGGTAGACCGTTCTATTTCCTTGCGGTTCATGTATACATAGTCGCCGGATCGAATCGGTATCTGATCCCACGTCTGCGTGTAGACAACACTTCCGAAGGCTGGCCCCGCTCCCACAGACAGGTTCAGGGATCGCGATATATTTATCACAGGAGAGATTACCAGGCTACCCGCCGCGATAAGGGTTGAGACCGTGTAGTTGACCCTATCAGCGAGTACCACTTCTCCGATATCGGCAGTGATTTCGCCGGTCTTCCTGTCGATGTAGTCCATTTCATCAAGATCTACGAAAGTCAGGTATTCCATATTCTGCACATCGCCAAAGGTCATATCCTGGATGTTGTATACATCGTGTTTGTCTAAATCCAGCCCGAAGCCCAGTTTGAGGCTGCGGCTGAGCCGGTACGAGACGCCTGCGCCACCCATCATGACGTAAACGCTTTGATCCTGCCCAACCGGCACTGGTTCGGAGCCGAACAGCGCTGCAAACCGCGTCGGGCCCAGGCGCAATCCCAGTCCGATGCCGTTGGCCGACACGAACTGGTAGCTATAGCTTTCACCGAGCGAGATGAGGGTGTCTGCAGGCAGCAGGGTTGAAGTTTCGGCTATTACCTCGGCGGTATCTGTGCGCACGAGTCTGGCGGAGACGCGGAAATCGCCGGCTTCCTCGGCGATGGCGCCATCGATGAAGTATTCCGCCTCGATGAACATGCCGGCGTCGAGCTGCGCAGACCCGGTGGGGTCCATCATGGCCAATTCTATTTCTTCGAGGTACTTCTCCAGGTTGCGACGGTCTACGAGGGTGAATACCAGGCTGTCGGTGACCGCCGCCTCGACGAGCACAGAAAAAGCCTGCCCGACGAGGTTTCGTTCCGCTAGAGGCGAAACGTTACGGAACTCGAGCACTGCGACGGGGCGCCGGGATAATTGGCCATCTGCTATCGCCCTGGCCAGGGAGTCGACCAGTAAACTCGCATCGCGGGATGGCACCTGTGCTGTGGCAAAGGCGCAAACCATCGCGATCATCACTGGAAGTAAATTCCTTTTGTTCATGACGACCTCCCTTGCCGGTATGTATCCTGTTAAGTTTAGCTTATATGAAAGCCAATATCAACAACGTTACCAAGTTTGTTATGTCGCCTCTGTATCACCCGGTGTAATTTTTATAAATATTGTGGATCATCTATTTGCAAATATTAGAAAGTCTTGTAGAATCGCAAACTGTATTTTAAGAATCCAGGGAATGAAAGGGAGATTATGGAAGGTTTTATTCAAATGGTTGCTTCGGTAAATGGAGTAATTAATGGTGTTGTCTGGGGCGTGCCAATGCTCGTTTTGATAATTGGTACCGGCATCTATATGACTGTACGTACCGGATTCTTTCAGGTTACTCGTACTAAAGAAGTCAGCAATAGAACGTTTTTTGCCATTTTCAACAAAAAATCAGTACGGAAAACCAATGATAAAAAAGCTATAACACAGTTTCAGGCACTATCTACTGCTCTGGCCGCAACCATAGGCACGGGAAATATCGCGGGTGTTGCAACCGCCATATCGATAGGCGGCCCTGGCGCGGTATTCTGGATGTGGGTTTCGGCATTTTTCGGCATGATGACCAATTACTCGGAAAACGTTCTGGGTATTTTCTATCGTAAAAAAAATATAAAGGGTGAATGGACCGGCGGTGCGATGTACTATCTGCAGAACGGTCTTAAGGATAAAGAAGGCATTGCTGCTTTTGGCAAACCGCTTGCAGTCATATTTTCTGTTTTTGCCGTTCTTGCGTCATTCGGTATCGGCAACATGACACAGGTTAACTCCATAGCAAGCGCTTTGCACGATTCCTTCGGTATTACGCATCTTGCAACAGGAATCATAATTGCGATTCTTACCTCCCTGGTAATCATAGGTGGCATCAAGCGCATAGGTCAGGTCACTGAAAAGATTGTACCGTTCATGGCTTTTGCCTATATTGTTGGCTCCCTCGTCATTCTTGTAATCAATGCGAGGCAGATACCGGTTGTTTTTGGAAGCATTGTACAGGGAGCTTTCGGTATTCAGGCTGTGGGTGGCGGTATCTCCGGTGCACTCATTAAAAAGGCCATGACCATGGGCTTTAAACGAGGCGTTTTTTCCAATGAAGCCGGCTTGGGTTCATCGGTTATGGTGCATTCTGCGAGCGATGTCAAAGAACCCGTCGTTCAGGGTATGTGGGGAATCTTTGAAGTATTCTTTGATACTATCATTGTGTGTACCCTTACCGCTTTTGCCGTTCTTTCTACCGGTGCCCTCGATATGGGTGTAACGGGAGTTCCTCTCGTAAGCGCTGCCTTTTCACACGGATTCGGATCTTTTGCCGGCAAGTTCATTTCGATTGCGGTATTGTTATTTGCCTTCTCAACCGTACTTGGCTGGTCTTTCTACGGTGAAAAAGCAATGGAATACTTGTTCGGTACGAAATCAACCATTTACTATAAAGCGGTCTTCCTTGTATTCATCGTTATCGGCGCCACGATGAAGCTCGCGCTCGCGTGGGATATTTCTGACACGCTTAACGGTCTGATGGCCATTCCTAACCTTATCGGTGTTCTTGCACTGTCTGGTACCGTAATTGCCATTACAAAAGATTATACAAAGCGCAAAATCCTCAAAACAGAAACAAGCGTGGAGCCAATGCTCTCCGCGTACCCTGATATTCAGCAGGAGCAGCTTGAAAAACTCCGTGAAGAGGATAAACAAGGAATATAATACAATTAGACCGAATACGATCGGTACGTATTATGATTGAACAAATCCGGGCAGGTGCGCCTCTGCGTATCTGCCCGGGTTTTATTATGTGCGCGTTTTAATATTGAACCGCTTGATCCTGCGGCGCATCGGCGCTCTTGAAGGGGCTTGCAGGTTTCTTGTGTCTGCCGTGCTTAATGATGGTTGCCTGATACACCATTCAGTGTGCATACTTGGTCTCATGAACCACGACATGTACGTGTGCTCCGCGTGCGGAGCGGGGTACCCGCTGGATTCGCTCGCATTTCGGTGCTCCTGCGGGGGGCTGTTGGAAACAGCTGACTTCAAACCGGTCTTTCCGCCTGCTGGCTCGTATAAAAACGAACGCTCTGTGTTTCGATACGCGCAGGCCATGCCGCCGTTCGCGGGCATGGAGCGGGCATGGGCCGATGCATGGAAACGCGTCAGCATGGGAGAAGGGCTGACACCGCTCGTACCGCTCAGCTCTGAGTACTCCCGTGCGTTTGTCAAGGTTGAGTACGCATCGCCAACGCTCTCGTTCAAGGATCGCGGAGCCGCTGTACTCGTCGCGGCCGCACTGGCAGCCGGAGCGCGGCATCTCATTCAGGACAGCTCGGGCAATGCCGGCGCGGCAGTAGCGGCGTACGCGGCCCGGGCCGGTCTGACCTGCGATGTATACGTTCCTGCCGGAACGTCGCCTCATAAGGTGGCCCAGATAGAAGCATACGGCGCCCGCGCCGTGCTCGTACCGGGAACACGTGAAGATACAGCCGCCGCCGCACTCGAAGCGGCAACAGCCGGCGCCGCACAAGGCTCGGTATTCTACGCCAGCCATGTATACAATCCGTTGTTCTACCAGGGCACCAAGACGTACGTGTACGAACTATGGGAAGCCCTCGACGGCTCGCTTCCCGATACCCTGTACCTGCCCCTTGGCAACGGTACCCTCGTGCTTGGAGCGTACTACGCTATACAGGATCTTGCCTCTCTCGGCCTCATAGACAGGTATCCCAAGGTCATCGCCGTGCAAGCCGAAGGATGCGCCCCTGTGCAACTCGCCTTTCATAACGGCGCGGATCGAGTGGAGCCGGTAGCAAACACGGGAACGGCCGCCGAGGGTATCGCCATAGCCGCTCCGATGCGCGGTAGCCAAGTCCTAGAAGCGTTGAGGCGGCTCGGAGGCGAGGTGGTTACAGCTCCTGAAGCAGGTTTGACCAATGCGCGGCATCGCGTTGCGGCTTGCGGCTTTCATATAGAGACGACTAGCGCCGCTACGTTCGCGGCGTTCTTCGAGAGAGCCGCTCTGGGTATGGACGAGGGACTCGTCGTCTTGCCCCTCTGCGGGTCCGGACTCAAGAGCAGCCTCAGGTGAACGAAGGCGCGTGGAGCATAAGTCACAAGTTTATACTGCTCGTGTCTGCGGCGGTAGCCGTATTCATGGTGGCCGCCTTTATCCTGACAAGAAACGTGCTTGAGGACTATGCGCTCGAAACAGCAGATGGTACCGCGGCCATCATCCTCGACCAGACGGACAAGCGATTATCCTCGTTTTTTGGCGAGATGGAGGCTCTAGCCCGCGCCCTTGGCGGTACGAGGGTCGTCAAGAGCGCCAATGTTGATGGCATGCGCGATCTTTTTATAGCTTCGGTGCTTGCGAGAAGCGCCTACCTTCGCGCTATCTATCTGGGCACCGAAACCGGTGCTATGCACGAGTGGGGGATCGGAGCGGAGTTTGTAGACCATAGCCCCAGCTTTCCTCCGGAGTATGATCCGCGCGTCAGGCCCTGGTATGTGGATGCCGTCCGCAATGGAGACTTTACCGTGTCTCCACCGTACCGGTACGCGAGTGTAGACGACATAGGCATAACCTGCGCATTGCCAGTTTTCGATGATGAAGGATCATTCGTCGGCGTACTGGGGCTGGACATACTTCTTGCCAGTCTTGGAGCGGTGCTCGATGGCTTGGACATACCGAGGCAGGGCAGAGCCTTGATACTCGGTTCGAGCGATGAGATCATCGCCAGCCAGTTTCCCGGTGACAAGCCCGAGGGCATGATACTCAAGCGCTTTGCCATAAAAACCGACGCAGCGGCGCATACTGGAGCCGATTTTGGCGTTTTTATCGGCGAGATTGACGGCCAGGAAACGCAGTTCTTGCGAAAGCGAATAGAAGGACTCGACTGGAGCATCGTGGTCGCGATGCCCCTGGAACCAATACGAGAGTCGGTGCGCGCGCTACTGGACTTGATTGGCCTGGTCGAACTTCTGCTCATGGTAGCGCTTGTCCTGGCTCTGGGCGGCATCACGGGCCAGTTGATAGTGGCGCCCCTCGGGCATATGGTGTCGGTAATAAACAAGGTGGAAGGTGGGCAGAGAGGCCAGCGGGTCAACGTGCGGTCTACCGACGAGTTTGGTCTTCTTGGTGGCGAGTTCAACCGCCTCCTCGATACGGTGGAAGAATATTCCGCGAGCCTGGAAGACAAGGTGCGCACCAGAACCGACGAGCTGCTGAAGTTGCAGCGCGAAAATACGCGGCTACGCGTCGTCGAAGAACGACGTCGTATCTATCGCGATATGCACGACACGATAGGAGCCAAGCTTACCAACATATTCTTCTGCAGCAACGTCGCTATGGATCTGGCCAAAGATGGCCCGGACAGACTTCGGGAGATGCTCATCACCATAGAGTCAAATTGCACACAGGCAGTGTCGAGCCTCAAAGGCATCATCCTCGGCATGAGCGAGGATGATCGCAGGGCTTCCTCGTTTTCGCTGGTGATTTCTACGGGAATAAGAAACAGGCTCGAAGCACGGGGAATCAAATTTGACTGCGTCATACGCAACAAACGAGCTTTGGAAGAACTACCGTCGAAGGTTCGTGAAGAGCTGGAGAAGGTGGTAGACGAGCTCGTAAGCAACGTTCTCAAACATTCTGCCGCGTCTACAGTTCGCCTGCGCGTATTCATCGGCTCGGCAGGGCTTTCTTTGCGATTTTCCGACGATGGCGTGGGATTCAATCCGGATTTGAGGCGACCGGGTACTGGCGTAGCCAACGTACGATTCAGGGTAGAGAGCCTTGGTGGCAGCGTTCGCCTGGAATCCGGGGATGGCGCGGGTACGTCATACCGCCTGTTGATACCCGTTGCACTCGTCGCTGGAGAAAGACAGGAGCTATCATGATGACCATGAAAGGCTCGCAGGGAATTACCACGGTAGCGATTGTAGAAGATCAGAAAGAGGTGCGTGAAGGCCTCGTCTACCTGCTAGGTCTGGATCCGAGGGTCCGCGTGACCGCCAGTTTTGAACGCGCAGAAGAGCTTCTGTCCTGGATTGGGAATACAACCGAGCCAGAAATTGTGCTGATGGACATCCATCTGCCCGGCATTGACGGGATAGAGGCTACCCGCGCGTTGCAAACGATGAGTCAGAGCATCACCGTGCTCATTCTGACCATTTTTGAGGAGCCAGATACGATACTCGCCGCTTTCAGGGCAGGAGCTCGCGGGTACCTGCTCAAGAACACCAGGCCGGACGCCCTCCTCGAACAGATACTGTCCGCCAGGGATGAAGGTTCTCCGATCAGCCCTACGGTCGCGAGGCGGCTGCTGGATGAGCTGAGGCGTGAAGGCCAGAACGCCCCAGCCTCCGACTACGGCTTGACCACTCGCGAGCGGGAGGTATTGCGGGACATTGTAGACGGCCTTACGTACAGGGAACTAGCAGACAAACACCATATCGCCGGATCCACGGCAAAAAAACACATGCTCCATATCTATCAGAAACTCAACGTCACGTCCAAGGCCGAGATAGTAAGAAAAGCCCTCGACGAACGCCTTGTGTGACCGAAAAAAAATGACAAAAATACACCCTTTGGTGAATATCGCGCTTCGACATTGTGCCGTACACTGTCATGGAAGAGCCGGGCCTGTATGGGCTACGGCCAAGTTTCCGTACTCTGGAGGCAACCATGAGTCCCAAATCCAGCAAAAAGGGCATGCTCGACTGGTATTTCAAGACCAATCTGCTCGCCCGCATCCTTATCGGCCTCATAGCCGGTGCCATCGTAGGCATCGTGCTCGGCTTCTTCCCCGACGCGGTCAAGCCCTTCGTCGACAACACGAAGTTCTTCGGCGACCTGTTCGTAAGGCTGCTCAAGATGATCGTCGTGCCGGTCATCCTGTTCTCGCTCGTAGCGGGAGCCGCCAGCATCGCTCCGTCGCGCCTCGGCCGCGTCGGCGTCAAGATCATGGTGTACTACCTGCTGACGAGCGCCTTCGCCGTCGCCATTGGCCTCGTGTTCGCCAACATCTTCAGGCCTGGCCTCGGCTTCAACATCGTCGGCGACGCCGCGATCAAGGGCAAGGACGCCGTCGCGCCGACCATCATGCAGATCCTCCTCAACATTGTCCCGACCAACCCAATCGAGTCGCTCAACAAGGGTGACGTGCTGCCCATCATCTTCTTCGCCGTTGTGTTTGGGCTCGGCATCTCCTACGTCAAGGATTCCAAAAACGAGAAGATCGCGAAGAGCGCCGACACGCTGTTCGACGTCGTCAACGCCGGCGCGGAGACGATGTACAAGATCGTCGGCGGCATCATGCAGTACGCACCCATCGGTGTGTTCGTGCTGATAGCCACGGTATTCGCACAGCAAGGCGCCAGGGCGCTCGGGCCTCTCCTCGTCGTAACGCTTACCGTGTACCTCGGGCTACTCGTACACCTGTTCGGCGTGTACGGCGGCCTGTTGTCGGTGTACAAGCTGGGATTCTTCAAGTACCTCAAGGGAGCCAACGAAGCCATAATCACCGCGTTCGTAACGCGCTCTTCTGGTGGCACGCTTCCTATAACGCTGCGCGTAACCGAAGAGAACCTCGGTGTGCCCAGAGCCATCTCGTCCTTCACGCTGCCTCTCGGAGCCACCATCAACATGGATGGCACCGCTATCTACCTCGGCGTCTGCGCGATGTTCATAGGCTACGCCACGGGCAACCCGCTCACCTTCAACCAGCAGCTTACGGTCGTCATCACCGCGACCCTCGCTTCTATCGGCACCGCTGGCGTGCCGGGGGCAGGCGCCATCATGCTCCTCATGGTATTGGAATCGATAGGCCTCAAGGTTACCGAGGGTTCTGCGGTAGCCGCCGCCTACGCTATGATACTGGGCATCGACGCTCTCCTGGACATGGGTCGCACCGCGCTCAACGTTGCTGGCGATGTCGCCGGGTCTGCCATCGTATCCAAGACCGAGGGCGAGCTCGACATGTCCAAGTGGGCCAAGGCCTGAGGTCAGTTCTACAATGGGTGGACGGGCGGTAATCGTACTGGGTGGCGGCGTGGGTCCGATGGCGGGGGTGGCCCTGCACCGGATGATAATCGAGAACACGCGCACCGACGGCACCGACCAGTCCCATCTTACCGTTCACCACTACTCCTGTTCGGCCTTGGTGCCGGACAGGACGGCGTGGCTCCTGGACAGTACAGCTCCCGATCCTGCTGCGGGCATGGCGGATGTTTTCTCAGCCGCCGCCCGCGCGCTCGATGGTCGCGCAGCCGTCGGGGGCGTACCGTGCAATACGTTCCACGCTCCAGCAATCTTCGACCGCTTCCTGTCCATGCTCGACGACAGGCGGGTGGGCATACGCGTGGTGAACATGCTCGAGGAATCTCTGGCGATGATTCGCAGCGCGTTGCCTGCCGGTTCCGTAGTCGGCGTCATGTCAACGACGGGGACAAGGCTGAGTGGCGTGTACGACGCGATGCTCGAGCGCGCGGGGTACCGCATCCTGTACGTGCCCCAGGATGACCAGGATGTACTGCACGCGTCTATTTATGACACAGAATGGGGCATCAAAGCCGTATCGCCGGTAAGCCAGCGCGCTTCGGATACGGTAAGCGGCTTGGCCGCGCACCTCGTCGACGCCGGTGCTGACGCCATTGTACTCGCGTGTACCGAACTGCCGCTCGCGCTCAGCCCGGACGCCCCCGGCGGCCTCTACCGCGGCGTGCCGCTCGTAGACCCGGTGCTCGCGCTCGCCCGTGCCCTGATTCGGGAAGCCTGCCCCGAGCAGTTGCTGCCTCTGTAGCGGTATCCCAGGCATCGGCTACCGCTTCGCGACCCTGGCCGCAAATTGACCAAACCCCGTCGTCGGCGCTACCCTCGAAGCGTAATTCTTCCCCAGAGTGCTAGTATCGGGGTTGCGAAGGTGGCTGGTGAAGCATTTTATTTCGTTTATTACGTCGATACGTCTCGCTATCTGGCTCGTAGCTTACCTTGCCGTGGGTAGCGCGATTGCTACCATCGTGCCACAGGGACAGAGCTCTGACGCGTACCGGGCGTTATACCCGGCGCCCATCGCGTCGCTGGTGCTGGCAACGGGTTTTAACGAGTATTTCAGGTCGATACCCTTTCTGTTGCCTTCATTTCTATTTTTTTCAAACCTGTCAGCGTGTACGGTAAAGCGCTTGTCTCGTGAACTGGGTAAAAAGCGAGGCCGACATCATGGCCCCGACGTACTGCACCTGGGGCTCATGGCGCTGGTGCTGGGCGGCATCTGGTCGTACTCGGGACGTGAGTCTGGTTCTGTCACCATCGCCGAGGGTCAGCGGGCGGCGCTACCCGACGGCTCGGTGCTTGTCCTCGACGAGTTCCGCTTCGAGCGCTACGCCGACGGCAGGCCTCGCGACTGGGTTTCGGTCGTATCGATAGACAGGGACGGCGCACGGATCCTGAGCGGCGTGGATATCCGCGTCAACGCGCCGCTACGCTACGAGGGCTATACGTACTACCAAGCCAGCTACGAAGAGCTGCCAGCACCGGACGGTACCACTTCAGGCGATTACGCCGCGGTACTGGAGCTGGCCCGCGATCCTGGGTACCCTCTCGTCGTCATGGCGCTCATTGTTATTGCGATAGGGACGACCATCACATTCTGGCAGAAATTAAAGGAAGGCGCATGAACCTGGCCACCACGCTCGCGGGCGTTTCGTTTGGGCTGCTTCTGGCATCGGCTCTCGTGCAGGCGTTCTTGCTGTTCAGACGGCCCGCGGCGCCAGAGCGCCTGGCGTCAATTCTGGTAGCCGCGGCGGCAAGCGTCCTTCTGGTCGTGCTGGCGCTGCGCAGCGTAGAACTCAGGTTCATAGCTCTTACCAACACCTACGAATCGCTCGCGTTCTACGCGGCGGCGGTCGGGTTCGTGGCGGTGTGGTACCGGTTCCAGCGGCGGCTGCCGTACCAGCCGGTTGTTGTTTTCGGCGCGACAATGATCGCCTTGGTGCTTCTTGCCATCGCCAATTCTCCTCTCGTACCCGATGATGTCCTGCCTCCCATACCAGCGCTCCGCTCAGCGTGGCTGCTCCTGCACGTGAGCTTTTCATTTATCGGCGAAGCGTTTTTCGCGGCGGGATTTGTTACCGCCATCGCGTACCTGTGTACCATAGACCCGGCACGGCGGCTCGAGCTGGACAGGCTGACGTACACGGCCGTGGCAGTTGGCTACCCGTTTTTTACCGCGGGAGCCCTCGTCTTCGGCGCCATCTGGGCCGAGCGCGCCTGGGGGCGATGGTGGAGCTGGGATCCAAAAGAAACGTGGGCACTCGTTACCTGGCTCGTGTACACCACCTATCTTCACGTTCGCCTCATCGCCAAGCGCAAGGAATCCTTGCCCGCGCTTGTTTCAGTGCTTGGTTTTCTGTGTACGATATTTACCTTTTTTGGGGTAAACTACCTGCTACCGGGATTGCACAGCTATTGAGCTCTGTCCCCGTAGCTCTGTCCCCGTAGCTCTGTCCCCATTGAACGTAGGCGAGGAGAACACGATGAAACGAAATATCCGCATCCTGTTGATAGCCATCCTGGTGTTTTTTTTGCTGTTCGTTTCCCGCTTTGCCTATAAATTCGCCGAGTCGGCGGATTCATACCATGTCGGCGTGTTCGCAGGACTCGCCGTGTCGCTACTCGCCGTGTTGGGCATCGCGTTCTTCGCATTGCGAATATACGATCGCATCAAGGATAAAAGTCCTGCCCCGGATCCTGCCAGAGTGGAGGAAAAATGAAAGACGAAGCGAAACGGTATCCGCGCCTATCGATAGACCTCGGCATAATCGAGGAAAACTACCGCGCCATCAACGCGCTGTGCGCCAGGAGTGGCATCCGCCTCACCGGTGTCGTCAAGGGCACGGGCGGACGCGTTCCGGTGGCGCGCGCCATGGAGCGTGGCGGCTGCTCGTCGCTGGCCAGCTCACGGCTAAAACAGCTGGAGGCTCTTCGCTCTGCCGGTTTTGGCGCGCCAGGGGGACTCCCACTGGGCTTGTTGCGGGTACCCGGACCGTCCGAAATTGCCAGCGCGGTAGAACTGGCGGACTGGAGCCTTCAGTCCGAGGTGACGGCGCTGGAGCTCACTGCCTCCGCCGCGATGCGGGCTGGGCGTAACCACGGCGTCGTGCTGATGGCTGACCTGGGTGATCTTCGCGAGGGCTGGTTCGACCTGGATGAGCTGTACGATATCGCTCTGCGCGTGGAGCGCTCGATGCCGGGTCTGCACCTGCGCGGCATTGGCACCAATCTCGGCTGCTACGGGTCGATTCTGCCGTCGCCCGACAACCTGGGGCGCCTCGTTGGAACCGCCAGGCGCATCGAGTCGGCCATAGGCAGGCACCTCGACGTCGTGTCAGGCGGAGCGACGTCGACGCTGCCGCTGCTGTTCGCGGGAGGCGTGCCTGCGGGCATAAGCGAGCTGCGTATAGGAGAAGGCGCGCTGTGCGTCGGAGACCTCCCCACCTTCTACCGGGTGGAGGTGCCCGGCGTAAGGCGCGGCGCGTACACGCTCTCAGCCGAGGTGGTGGAGCGGCGGCGAAAGCCGAGCCACCCGGTAGGGGAGCGTTTTATTGACGCGTTCGGCAACAAACCCGAGTACGAAGACCGAGGCGTCCGCACCCGGCTACTGCTCGCGGTAGGCAAACGCGACTTCGGCAGCGACGGCCACTTGCAGCCGAGGGATCCGCGCATACACGTCATAGGCAGCTCGAGCGACCATCTGATAGTCGAGGCGGACGAAGCCTGCGACGACCTGCGCTACGGGTCCATACTCGACTTCGACCTGCTCTACGGGGCTATGCTGTTCCTGAGCGACGACAACCCCTACGTCGACGTTGTCTACACTGGCGGGGTTGACGGGCAGGCTACCTGAACAGCAATCGCCCTTTCGGGTGCGGCTGCAACGTCCCACGATCCACCACGACGGTGCCATCCACCAGCACGAACTCAACACCCTCGGGAGGGGCCAGCTGATCGGCGAAGGTAGCGCGGTCACGGAATCTTTCTGGATCAAATATGACCACGTCAGCCGGCGCTCCTTCGATGAGCCTTCCTGAATCGAGCCAGGCCATTGACGCTGGCAGGCTCGTGGCGTGCCGTATCGCCTCCGGCCACGACAAGCCAGCTTCGTGCAGGATGCGTAGCGCTCGCGGGAAGGTGCCAGCCGCCCTCGGGTGTCCCTGCCCTTCGTGAAGAACGCCATCGGACGCGATGGCGCACGATGGGTGTTTTAGACAGCCGCGAATCTCGGCGTCGTTCATCACGTGCGCGACGATCAGCGCGCGGGGATCGTTGGCTCGCATGTCGGCGTACGACTCAGGCGTCAGCCTCGTGCCTTTGTACTTGCCGCTGGCGGCTTCCAGGTCGGGCAAGCCCTTGTTCCAGCGCTCCTCGAAGCCGGGGTCGAACACGGTTGAGCCGATGTAGGTGCAGAACGCGTCGTAGGGGTAGCAGTCAAAAGTCATGTCCACCCCTTCGAGTTTTGCCTCGTCTATCAGGCGCAGCGCCTCCATTGAATAACCAAAAGCCGTCATACTGCCGATATGCGAAACCTGCACGCGCACCTTGAATCGCCTGGCTAGCTCTATTACTTCTTTGATGCCCTCGATGCAACGGGGACCGTCGTACCGGATGTGCACGGAAATCCAGCGTTTTGGAAAGCCGGAAAGCAGGGAAGCCAGCGCGTCGATCTCCTCGGGGCTGGTATTGGGGGCGTACTCCAGACCGAACGACAGCCCAAAGCTGCCGTGCTCGAGTTCGGTTGCCAGGAGCCCGCGCATGCGCGCCATCTCGTCCCCAGTAGCCGGGCGGTAGACGTCGTGTATGCCCACCGCCTCGCGCAGAGCTGTATGCCCTGTCTGATACGCCAGCTTGAGCCAGGGAGAACCGCGTGCAGGCTGGTACCGTTCCATCAAGGG
>JAFGUM010000252.1 GCA_016938515.1 Spirochaetales bacterium
CCGGCACGCCGTTACGCGCCATGATGACCAGCTCCTGCCTGAGTAGCGAAGCAAAGGCCCTCATGCCGACAGCTTTCTGCCAGTCAGCTTGATGAAGATAGCTCCCAGGCTCGCTTCCATAGAATGCACAGTTTCTACCGCTCCCGACGAAACAAGCTCCGTTATCCTGACCCGGCCAGCCTTGTCGTCCAGCGCAACCCGCTCGGAGTGCAGTTTGCCGCCATCGCGGTACTCAATTTCGGCAACACGCTCGCCGTAGTTCAGCTTCAGTTCGCGCGGGCTTCCTTCTGCCAGAATTTTCCCCTTGTCCATGAAGGCTACCCGGTCGCACAGCTCGTCGGCGGCGTACATGTTGTGCGTCGTCAGCAGAATCGTAGCGCCACGGTCGCGCTGTTCTCGTATCATCTCCTTGATAACGAGCGATGTGGTCGGATCCAACCCCGATTCCGGCTCGTCAAGAAACAGCACCTCTGGCCGGTTTATTATAGAACGAAGGAACAGGAGGCGCTGCTTCATGCCCTTGGAGTACTGGCTGACGCGCTTTCTGGCAGCCGCGGCCAAGCCGACTCGATCGAGAAGCCGTAGCGGATCCTCGGTTGGGACCGCGAAAAGCCTGGCAAAGTAGTCGAGGTTCTCGTACCCTGTTAGTTTGCCAAAGAGGTTGGGTAGTTCAAACGAGTAGCCGACACGGTTGAAAAACGCGGGACGAAGTGATGACACCGCCTGTCCGAGCAGCGCCGCCGAGCCTCGTTGCAGGGTTAGCAGGCCGGTGAGGATATTCTGCACCGTGCTCTTGCCCGCTCCCGACGGCCCGAGGAACCCGTAGATCGTGCCCGGCTCGACGCAAAAGCTCACGTCGTCAACCGCCAGCACGCCCTTGCCGTCGTAATCGTGGCTCAGGTGCTCCACTTCTATCATGCGTTACTCCTTGATTACACTGCGAGCCAGTTCGAGCCGCTCCAGGAGCGACGCCCTGAGCCCTCGGAGCGTCGCCGCCCGCGAAGCCGTATCGCGTGCGGCGCTCAGCCCGGCCTGAATTTCCAGCTTGATGCCGGTTAGCATCCACAAGAGCACCTGGGCGACCTCGGCCTTGGTGCCAGCGGGCGTCACGATAGCCCGGAATAGCTCAGCGCTCTCCACCGCGTCGAACAGCGCGACGTATCGCGGCACCAGGTGGGCGGCGTCAGCGCCAGCCATCGTCATGGCAAAAGAGAATTCGGTGGGATTGTCGGCAAACAGGTCGAATGACAGCTTGATAGCACGAATCAAGCCATCCATCGCGCTTCGGGGCTTATCCTGATCAGCGCTCAACGCGCGTAGCGCCGCCAGCTGCCTGCACCCTGAGAGCCAGTGCAGGTACAGGAACAGCCCCTCCTTGTCTTTGAAGTAATTGAAGAGTGATCCCTTGGCGATGCCGCACGCTTGTACGATCGCGTTGGTTGAAGCAAGCGCGAAGCCCCGCGCTGAGAACTCATCCTGCGCTGCGCTCAGAATTGCCTTTTGGCGCTCTGCCGGCAGTTGCCGGAATGAAGCGCTTACCAGATCGTCCCCTCCTACCATCTATACTCTCCTTGACCATATGGTCAATACCAAGCATAGCGCTAATTGACCAGGTGGTCAAGCACGAACCACCAACTTTTTCAGTGTGTGGGTTCGAGGCACGCCACGATGTTGCCTGCAGCAACCGGTTTCATTTGCGCTGTCATAGATATCAATCTATACTCTGCCGCCATGGACAAACCTGTACTGGATCGAAAAAGGACGCTGTTGTACAGCCTTGGCGACCTCAGCGCGGCCATTCCTCTCACCGTGCTCAGCTTCTACCAGCTGTACTTCCTCACCGACGTGGCCAGGCTGGCGCCGAGCGTAGCGTCGTGGTCTATCGTCTTCGTCAAGCTGTGGGACGCGGTAAACGACCCGCTGCTGGGCGCGTGGTCGGACCGCCTGCGCTCCCCGCACGGGCGGAGGCGCTGGCCCATGGTGCTGGCCGCCGTTCCCCTCGGTCTGTCGTTCTCGCTGCTGTGGGTGGTTCCTCCCTTCGGCCAGGTCGGCGTCGCTGTCTGGTACACGCTAGCGTTCATCGTTTTCGACACGTGCTTTACCGTGTTCCACGTGAGTTTCAACGCGCTGACGCCAGCCCTCGCGGGTGACTACGACGAACGCAGTTCGCTCAACGGCTACCGCATGGCGTTTTCCATATCGGGCACGCTCGGGGCGATCATCGTGATGACGCTGCTCGCCGGCGTGATTTCCGACCCCGCGACCCGTTTCGCCGTGGCGGGAGCGGGTCTGGGGCTGTTCTGCGTGGTACCGCCGTTCCTGGCGTACCGCGCCAGTGCCGGCTTCGACGAGGAATCCTCGCCTACGCCGTTGTCGTCCCCCGATGAAAAGCGCGTAAGGAGGCAGCCGCTGCGCGCGGCGCTGTTCGAGTCGGCGAGAGCCGTGCTCGCCAACAGGCCTTTCCGGCAGGTCATGGGGCTCTACCTGTTCTCGTGGACGGCTACCGCGGTGATATCGTCGGCGCTCGTCTACTTCGTAAGCTACTACATGGCGGAACCGGGGCACGCCAACTACCTCGTGCTGGTCGCCGAGGTCGCCGCGATAGCCTTTATCCCGCTCGTCGTCGCCGCGGCTAAACGCTGGGACAAGCGGCGCGCCTTCATCGCCGGCTGCGTCACCTGGATACTCGTCCAGGCGTCCATAGCGCGCATCGCCCCCGACCAGCTTGGCTTCGCGTACGCGCTGGCCGTGATGATAGGCCTCGGCATAGCCACGGCGTACGTGCTGCCGTGGTCGATGATACCGGACGCGATAGAGCAGGACACCGCGGCCACGGGGATAGCCCGCGAGGGTTCGTACTACGCGTTCGCGTCGTTCTTCCAGAAGCTGGGCACCGGCGCCGCGCTGTGGCTGATGGCCAGGGCGATGGATTCGGGCGGGTACGTGACCCCGACCGCGGATACGCCGTTCCCGGTACAGCCCGCCGGAGCCATCGCGTCGATTCGCGTGTTCATGGGTGTGGTGCCCGTTGTACTGCTCACCGTTGCCATACTGTTCGCGATTCGGTATCCCGTATCGCGCGAAGACCAGCGCAGCGCACGGGAAGCCATCCTGGCCAGGAACCGCGATTGAACGGGGCGTCGGGCAGTTTCCGCGCCCCGGGGGAAGCGGAGGCACACGGGCGGTATTCTGCGGAGCAGCGGTATTCTGCGAAGCAGAGGCCTCCCGAGAGGCCGGCGGGCCGAAGGCGTTTTAGTCCGCCTTGGCCTGAGGAAGAAGGCCGCTCCCCGGTGGTGGTGATGGGGCCCGCTGAGGTCCTGCGGTCGTCGTTCCGGCTCGCGGCGACGGTAGTGGCGCTGGGACTGATCGTCGCGGCGACCTCCGTCGCGTCGCTGGCTTTCAACCCAGGAGGCGTATCGACGAGTGCCGTGCGCCATCGCAGGCGTTGCTACGCGCTCGTGCTGGCTTCGCTGGGGATACGGCTACGTTCCCAGGTCCAGCCACGCGACAAGGCTGTGCTGTACGTCGGCAACCATCCATCCTGGCTTGACGGCCTCGCGGTGGGTGCGCTTACAGGCGTGTCGTCTGTCGCCTACGAGCGCGGCTGGCCGGTGATAGACCACTTGATGCGCAGTTTCGGTACGGTGATGGTGGCGCGTGGCTCGACGTCGGGCTTGCCCGCCGCTGTCGATGGCGTCTCTACGCGGCTGAAGGCCGGCGGATCGGTGGTGGTGTTTCCCGAAGGCGACACGAGCTTCGGCCCCGGCGTGCTGCCGTTCAGGCCAGCGTTCTTCCAGTCAGCCGTCGACGCGCGCGCGGCTGTAACGGCTCTCGCCGTGTCGTACCGGACGCAACCTCCGTACCCGTCGCCGGATCGGTCGATTCACTGGGTCGACTGGACGCCATTCCTGGTTCACGCGGCCCGTATCGCGGGGATGCGTGGCGTAGAAGCGCGCGTTGAGGAGGCCGGCGCCATCGTACCGGATCGTAGCAGGAAAGAGCTGGCGACCAGCGCTGAGCGGCTGGTAACGGAGCGCCTGTCACGGTTGCAAAAGGAAACCCGGCGGTACTGAACTTCGCGGCGTCTATCTGGTGTACCGACACACCAGGGGCATGTAGTTGTCTGTGCGCAGTACATTGGTTCGTTTTCCAGTGCCGTGCGGGAGGTCGACCATGGGTTTCAGGCGCTCGTGCTTTCTGCCGGGTCTTTACTGCTGCGCGGGGTAGTACGAGATGGTTCTGATCGTCAGCATCGAAGACTGTTCCCTCGTGCTACCACCTATGGTTTCCAGTTGATGGCAGGTACACCGGATCCAGTTGCCCGCGACGTCGTATTCGTAGGCGTAGAGTGTCTGTCCGCTCCGGTTTCCCGTGCCGCTGTACCAGGTTTCTGCCGCAACGCTCCCCCTTGCGTCGTACTCGTACGCCGTTCTTCTGGCAAGGCCATCATCGGACAGTTCATCCCTGCTTAGCGAGTATCGCGGAGTCGTGTACTGGGCTAGCTCTACCAGTTTTCCTTCGCCATCGTACGTCTCTACAAGTCGTCCACGCACCACGCCGTCGTCGGCGTACAGGATGAGCTCGACGATGTTGCCGTCCGCATCGAAGCGCTTGGTCTCGCCGCCAAGCATGACTCCAGGCTCTGTGCGGCTCTGGGCTGTGACCAGTTCGAAGCTTTTTGCTTCTACCGACTCGACGTTTCCTTCAAGTTCCTCCGTTATCAAGTCGTTAGCGAAGAGAGCTACGGTGCATGAAAGCATGATCATCAGGGCAGACGCGTTCTTCATGGTGGCTTCTCCGTTTTCCAGGCTCGCGACACGGCAGGATCGCGGGCTTGATACTGCTCCGTCGGGTGCTGGCGCTTGCTGCACGACTCATTGACTATGGCACGCCTTTTGCGTTATAACACCGGGACGCTGATATAGTTATGCCGTGCAGCCGGTTTTTTGCCCAGTTGAATGCCGATTCTACTGGATCAGCAGGCAGCTACGCACAGTCGCAGGCGGGTGACCGGCTCCGTACTTTCAGTCTAACAGTGTCTTGATAGTGTATCCAGGAGGAATTTGTGAGCGTAAAGATCAGGCTCAAAAAATTCGGTGCCAAGAAGCGCCCGTATTATCGTATCGTGGTTCTCGACTCCCGCCAGGCTCGTGATGGCAAGACCATCGACGAACTTGGCATCTACCAGCCAATCGAGAAGGAAGGCTCCCAGCTTCGTGTAGACGAAGTCAAGGCCAAAGCCTGGCTCGCCAAAGGCGCGACGCCCACCGATACGGTTCGTAGCCTCCTCAACAAGCAAAACATTCGCCTCGGCTAAAAATCGGCGCGTTCGCGTCGTCGCCGTGGCCTGCCAAAGGTAGCCCGGCGATTGGTCGTCGCTGGACGCATCATGAAAGGGCCGAACGATGGAACGTGATTTTATAGAGTATGTAGCCAAGTCACTGGTGGATGATCCCGCGGCGGTCTCCGTAAATCTCGTCGAAACCGACGAGGGTACGGTCATCGAGCTCAGGGTCGCCCAGGATGACATTGGCAAGGTTATTGGCAAGCGCGGACGCATAGCCAAAGCGATCCGGACCTTGCTGTCCGCCGCCGCTACCAGGGGCGGTAAAGACGTCAAGCTGCAGATCCTCGACTGACGTGGACGAACTCGCCCTCGGTCGCCTGGGAGCCCCGCACGGCCTCGACGGGCGCATAAAGCTGGTACCCTTTTCCGGAGAAACAGAACATCTGCACGACCTGGCCGCGGTTTCGTTGCGTGGTAATGGTCGTACGGTTCAGGCGCGGGTTGCGTCGGTTCGTGAAGCCGGCGCCAGCGTTCTTGTCAAGTTTGACGGTTATGATTCCCCAGAAGCCGTACGCGCCCTCGTGGGGCTGGAGTTGTGGGCGCCACGAGGCAACGCTGCTCCCCTCGACGATGGCCAGTACTACTACGCCGATCTCGTTGGCTGCATGCTTGTAGACGGGGATCGCGAAGTAGCCACGGTAGTGGCTGTGTGCGACAGCGGCGGCGGAGACCTCCTGGAGATCGCCGGCAGTGACGGCAAATCCGCGTACGTACCATTCCGAAAGGAATTTGTAGGTCGCGTAGACGTGGCTGCCAAGCGTATTGAGCTGATAGCGCCCTGGATTCTGGACTGAGGCGACGCTACCATGCGAATAGACGTCCTGACCCTGTTTCCTGAAATCCTCGAAGGCTTCTTTTCAAGCTCGATAATGGCCAGGGCGGTGGAGCGGAATCTGGTGTCTTATGGGCTCGTCAATATCCGGGACTACGCGACAGACAAGCATCATAAGTGTGACGACGAGATTTTTGGCGGCGGCGCGGGGATGCTGATGCTACCAGGCCCGGTATCATCCGCGCTTGACGCCGTTGACGCCAAAAACGCCAGGGTTGTGTACGTAACACCAGGCGGACGCTTGTTCAACCAGGCATACGCGCGTGATCTGGCTGGCGAAGAGCGCATCGTCATCCTGTGTGGCCGCTACGAGGGAATCGACCAACGCATAATAGACGCGTACGTTGATGATGAAGTAAGCGTTGGAGACTACGTGCTGTCATCCGGGGAGACGGCCGCGCTGGTGATCGTGGACGCGGTGTACAGGCTCATACCCGGGGTAATAAGCGGTGAATCTCTTGACGAAGAGAGCTTTGAAGGTGGTTTGCTCGAGTACCCCCAGTATACACGACCAGCTGTTTATGATAGCATGCAGGTCCCTGAGGTTCTCGTCTCGGGCCATCACGCGAACATCGTCAAGTGGCGCATGAAAAAAAGGCTTGAGAAAACGCTCCTGTACCGGCCCGACCTGCTCCAGGGCAAGGGGCTTGAGGGTGAACTCAGGGCTATGATACTGGAATTGATCGAACAAGGGGGAGAGGCATGAACCTCATAAAGCAGATTGAAGCTGGCCAGACCAAGGAACTCCCGGATGTCAAAGCCGGAGATACCGTTCGTGTGCACTTCAAGATTGTTGAAGGCAAGACAGAGAGAATCCAGATCTACGAGGGCCTGGTCATAGCCATGAAGAACTCTGGCGTTGGCAGGAGCTTTACTGTTCGCAAGAACTCGTACGGCGTAGGCGTGGAACGCGTGTTTCCCCTGCACTCACCGCGTATCAACAAGATTGAAGTCGTTCGCTATGGTCGCGTCAGGCGCGGCAAGCTGTACTATATCCGCGAGAAGATTGGCAAGAAGGCCAAGATCAGAGAGTTGCTCGGCGGTCGCAAGCCGGCCATCAGGTCCCGGGTAGCCGAAGCCTGAATCGTGTGCGGCCCATAGGCCCAGAGCACCGAGTACACACGCCAAAACAACCAAACGCTGGCGACGGAGGAAAACCGTCTGCCGGCGTTGGTATTTTAAAGCAACCCGTGGCCGCCAATGCCAGCGTCGGCGGAGGTTCTGTCGCATCGCGTGTAGTTCCGGGGGTAGCCAGAGTGGCCACCAGCGTGCCGGCACCAGCGCTCACCGTGGCATCCGCCCGAGCTGCTGAAGCCTGCGCGACGCTTCGGCTGCCTGCCGACGCTGATTCGCTCCTGGTGCTTTCTGCCATGCTCGGCGAGAACCTGCGTCTTGACGCAAGCGCGGCCGTAACGCTGCGCCGGGTGCTGCGTCTTCGTGATGGCAACCCGGCGGCTGCTCGTATAGCCGCGCGGGCCCTCGCCGCGGGGCTGGACCCCGAAGGAACGGAAGCGAGTAGCCTGCTCGACGCGGTTCTGGGCGTTTGCGAGGGCGGAGGCGAAAGGCGCGGGCAATCCGGGGAGCAAGAACGGCGAGAGCCCGACCCGCCACCACGGCGTAGAGGTGCGGATGAGGCGCACAAGACCAGCGACCAACACGAGAGCCATGATCCTGGAGAGCCTGGCGCGGTAGATGATATCGCCCGCGCGTTGCGGTCGGAAGCGCAAGCCGCGAAGAACCGCTACGAGCTTCCAACCTTCGCTACGGCGGGTATAGAAGGTGGCTGGCTGTGTTTTCCATTCGAGATACGCATCGCCGACGTTGATTTTAATGGTTTTATGCGTGTATTGTATCATAGTGGTAACAATAAGGCGCAGAAGCTCGTAGCAGACGTACGCTTTGGGGATCAGCGGAGGCTCATTGAACTGCACCCCGCCGGGATGCGTTATCATACTGATGATCCGGCTGAACGCGAACGGTTCATGGCTACGTTCGGAGCTTCCATGATGGTATCGGTGGATGATCTGGCTTCTGGCGACGTATCCGAATTGCTCGCGGAACCGATGGTGGACAGCGATGCCTGACGACAAGCAGCCGAGGGCGGTGGCGCTACGGTACGACGAGTCGCTGCCAGCTCCGATTGTCGTGGCCAGGGGAACTGGCCGCATGGCCGAGCGCATTGGGGATCTGGCCCTGGAATCGGGGGTTCCCATCGTACGCGATGAGGCTCTCTGTGCTGGGTTGCAGCCGATTGACGTAGGAGAATACGTGCCGCGCGAGTATTGGGAACTCGTAGCGAGAGTCCTGGTTTTTATAAGGAATGTACGACGATGAAAAAGAAGTATGCTCTTGACAGGATAACCCCCGGTTCCCGGTTTACCGCTGACGCGTTCTCGGAAGGGGATAGCCTCTTTGCCATGGCTGGCGTGCCCATACGCGCCAAGGACATAGACGGCCTTAAACGATGGGGTATAACCGCGGTATTCAGCGAAGGGCAGCTTGAAGAGCCATCCGCCGCCAAGACAGAAGTAACCGCGGCTATGGAGGCTTCAGCCAAGTCCGGGCTGTCGGCCTTCGCCGATCATGAGCTGTACGCTTCATATACCGATATGATAGATCGCCTCAAAAACCTTATGGACAGGATCGCCGCAAGTGAACGCATAGAACCCAAGATAGTGGACAAGCTCGCGCAAGACCTGGTTCATCTCGTGCAGGAAAAGGAAGCCGACGTGGTTTCGGCTATCCTATCGGCTGATGTCAAGGGATACGACATGGCGCGTGCCGGCGTCAACTGCGCGATACTGTCGGTCGTAGTGGGGCAGACGATGAAGCTGCCTCCGCACCGGTTGTTGCACCTCGCGTCCGGGGCCTTGCTTCACGATGTCGGCATGCTTCGCGTTCCCGATGCCATCGTAAAGAAAAAAGGCACCCTCACTCCGGAAGAAGCTCAAAAAATGCGCGCGCACCCGCTGCTTTCGTATCGCATCATCACCAAGGAGCTGCAGTACCCAGACGATGTTGGTCTCATAGGCCTCCAGCACCACGAGCGCTGGGATTCCGATGGCTACCCGCGCAAGTCGGGAGGCCAGAATATCGACCTTCTGGCCAGGATCTGCTCGGTTGCCGACGCTTTCGAGGCGATGGTCAGCCAAAAGCCGTACAGGAATTCGATGATTGGGTATACCGCCATGAAAAACCTTCTGTCGGATAATTCCAGGCGTTTCGACCCGGATGTACTCAAGGCTTTCGTCCGCAGCATGGGCATCTATCCTATAGGGTCGATAGTCGTGCTCAACAACGCCGCGGTAGCCAGGGTCGTCGATACGCACGCTGACGCGCCGTTAAGGCCGCGGCTCAAGATTCTTGTAGACGAGTTTGGCAAGCACTTCAAAGACGATACGGGTGACACGATAGACCTGCTCGCTGAAAAGTCGCTGTTCATCGCGAGAGCCGTAGATCCCCGCGAGTTGGCCCACACCGAGTGAACAACCGTGGCCGCACAGCCACAGGCCGCGCGGCAGAAACCGTGGTTGCCACCTGCCTGATAGCAGGGGGCTGGGAGGTACTCGCCAGAAACTGGCGCAGGGGACGTGGCGAGCTGGATATTGTCGCCTCGAAGGGCGATGTACTGGCCTTTGTCGAGGTCAAGACTACAGACGCGTATGGCACCGAGAGCCTGGAATCATCGATAGGATACGGAAAACGCACGCGTATAATCGAAACGTCTAAACTCTTCATCGCCGCGCATCGAGAATTTAAGTACGCGGTTATCCGGTACGATGTCGCGTCCGTCAAGGCAGGTGCCATTGCGGATTACTTCGAGAACGCGTTCATGGAGCGCACATGACAGGCCAGAGTCGGCACGAACTGAATACAGACAGGCTTGAAGAACTCAGAGCCATGGTGCATGATGAGAGGTATATGGCTGGAGCCATTCTTCGCCTCGCCTTCGTGCTGAGCGATGAAATCATGGACGGCATCGGAGTAAGCCATGGCGGATGGAAACAGGGATACCAGGAGAAGGTTCGGCAGGCGTAGTCGATCGAGGCCCGCGTCGGTACGGCAGGGAGAACCCGGAACCGACGACAGCCCGGACAGGCAGCAGCCTCTCGTGGCCATGCCCGAAATGACCTGCTCGATATGCGGCAAGCAGATATTCGACCTTTCGAGCGCCCTTGCCGGCAAAGACGGTGGCTCCCCCGTGCACTTCGACTGCGCGCTGGCTCAGATCGCGGAAGGTGAACACCTGGAAGCAGGCGAGAAGATAGCGTACATAGGCCGTGGCGCCTTCGCCGTGGTCGAGTATCGTGACAAGAGCATGACAGCCTTTACCGTCAAGCGACGGATACAGTGGGAAAAAGAAGGCGAAAAGTACGACTGGCGCAAGTCGATTCAGCAGAGGTTTGGCCTGTAACCAGTGCAAAAGTTGCCGCATATACCTGTTGCGCGGCGCGATTATGCTTTACACTGAACTGATGCGACCCTGTGCTTTGATTCGCCTGAAGCGTATGCGGGCTTTTATACTTGCTGTGCTGGTGGGTGCGATGACGGTTGAAGCGCAGCAGCGCCCCCTCGTGTACGGCATGGTGCCCGACGCCCGACCTACTACCTTTCTTGACGCCTCGGGAAAACCCACTGGCTTCTTCGTGGAGCTGTACACGCGCATCATGGATGAGCTAGGTATAGCCTACCGTTTCCAGATTGCGGACTTTACCGAAATGTACAACGGCTTGCTGTCGGGCGACGTAGACTTGTTCACCGCGCTGCAGAAGACGCCAGAACGGGAAGAGCTGTTTGTTTTTCCTGACTCTGGCGTGGTGGCGGGATGGAGTCAGCTGTTTGTCGCCCACGGCACGTTGTTGCAGTCGGTGCTGGATCTGCAGCACCGCAAGATTGGCGTTGTTGAAAACGATCGCAATGGCATCAATTTCAGAAGCTACATTGAGTCGCTGGCCATTGAGTGCGAAATTGTAGAGTACCGTACCTTTGAAGAGTTGCTACGAGCCGTAGAAACTGGCGATGTGTTTGGCGGCGTGCAGTCCAACGCTCTCGTGGGAACAGAACCCCGAATATCTGCAACTCTCATCGTATTCGCGCCGTTCAAGGCGTACCCGGTGTTGTCACGCAAGAGCACCTTGACCGCGGAGTTTGCAAGGATCATGAGTCGCTACGATGAGCTTATAGCTGACAGTAATTCCTACTACTACGAACTGCAGAAAAAATGGTTCAGCACCGAGCGCACCGAGACGGTGGTAACACCCCGATGGCTGGTAGTCCTTCTAGTCGTACTGCTCGTCAGTTCCCTGATGGCCACCATCGTCATTCAGCTGCTTTCCAGAAAGCTCAGGCAATCGAACCAGGAACTGGAGCGCAAGGTCGCCGAGCGCACAGAACTGCTGGTACGCTCGGAAAAAATGGCGACCCTCGGTACGCTGGTGGCTGGCATTGCCCACGAGTTCAACACGCCGCTACAGGCGCTTATAGCCAGTGTTGACGTGTTCGAGTCGTTATCATACCCGGAAGGCCTGTCTGCAGAGCAGCGCGGCGTCCTTAGGGAACTGCTGGCGGGCAGGGAGCGCTCCAGTAGCGACGCTCGTGCCGATACCAGAGCTGCGAAGAAAGTCGTTCGATCCCGCCTAACCGCTCTGGGCTATGAAGGTGGGCCGGACTTCGAGCGCATCGCCTCGAGCCTGGTGGATATGGGTATACTCAGGCCGACCAAGAGCGCCGTAGAGACGCTGCGCGGGGCGACGCCGGCTTTTGCCGAAGCCGCGGTGGCGGCGGCGGGTACGCTGGACGCCATCGACGTGGCCCGCGAATCTGCAGAGCGCATGAGCTCGGTTATAAAAGCCCTGCGGGTGTACGCGCACCGCGATCAGCGCAACGAGCCCGTCGTGGTATCGCTCAAATCACAGATGGATTCCGTGTTGACGCTGTTCGCTGACAGGCTCGAAGAGGGCGGCATCCACGTTGTATCCGATTTTGACGAGCTGCCGGAGTATCGCTGTCTTGCCGACCAGATACACCTCGTGTGGATGAACCTCGTGAGCAACGCGGTGGACGCGATAGGTACCAGCGGAACCCTCACCGTTAGAGGACGTATCAGTACGGGCGGTGTCGTCGTGTCGGTGGGAGATACCGGCACCGGCATAATGCAGGAGCATCGCACCGTTATCTTCGATCCGTTCTTTACCACAAAAAAAGACGGTACCGGTACCGGCCTTGGCCTGAGCATTACAAGGGAGATAGTGCAGTCGCATCGCGGCACGTTATCTTTTGATTCAGGGCCGCAGGGGACGACCTTCATCGTAACCCTGCCGTTGGCCGGCATCGCGAATATTGCGCCACCGATCGATTTCCCGGAGCCAGGCGATGCCTGATAGAGTGGTGCTCTGCGTCGATGACGAAGCAATACTCCTGCTTGCAGCCAAGCAGGCTCTTCGTTCCGCGCTCGGAGACGGGTTCCGTTACGAGACAGCGGGTAGCGCCGAATCTGCCCTCGAATTGATAGAAGAGCTTGCCGCGGAAGGGCAAGAGCTGGCTGCGGTGGTAAGCGACTGGCTGATGCCTGGCATGAGGGGCGACGAATTTTTGCGCCTCGTTCGTGCCAGCAACCCTGATGCCTGCCTCGTGTTGCTTACCGGTTACGCTGATCGCTCGGCGGTGCAAATTCTGGAGCGCGAGATTGGGCTGGCAGCCATCTTCCAGAAGCCGAGCCCCATGTCTACCATCGCGGCTGTGGTACGCGATGCCATAGCGCGTAGCACGGGATCAGAGCCATGACAAACTCGTCGTATACCGTTCTCATCGTAGACGATTCATCATCCAACCGCATGTTCCTTACGAGCATCCTGGAAGAGGATGGGTACCGGATAGTACAGGCCGAAGATGGCGAAGCCTGTCTGAAGAAAGTAAGCGTGGAACGACCAGCGCTCATACTCCTTGACGTGGTCATGCCGGGCATAGACGGGTTTGAGACTCTACGGCGCCTCAAAGCCGATCCAGTTACGAGGAGCATCGCCGTAATAATGCTTACGGGGCTTGACGACCAGGAATCCAAACTCAAAGCCTTCGACTACGGCGCCGTGGACTACATCATCAAGTCTGCCAACGAGGCGGAGGTACGCGCGCGGGTACGCGTGCACGTGCGCCTGGCCAACACGCAGGAAGAGCTTATCGCGTCCCGCGCCGAGAGCCTGCAGCAAATAGCGGCCGCCCAGCGCTCGTTGCTCGTCAAGCCATCTGAAGTACCAGAGGCGCGGTTCTCTATATACTATCGCTCTCTGCACGAAGCCGGCGGTGATTTTTACGACGTGGTGAACGTTTCAGATGGCGTGTTTTTCTACTTGATGGCCGATGTAGCCGGCCACGACGTAGGTACGAGCTATGTAACGCCAGCTGTCAAAGTGCTGCTCAAGCAGTGCGCAACGCCCGTGTACTCCGTGGAAGAATCCGTTGCGTACCTCAACGGCATGCTGGCGCGAACAGTGCTCGAGGACAACTACCTCACGGCTTTCGTACTGCGCATCAATCGCAGAGCCGGCAAGGCCGTGTTTCTGGCAGCGGGACACCCGCCGGCGGTCTTCATTCCGGCCGATGGACCAGTTGCGCTGGCCGAGTGTGAAAACCCATTTATTGGCATGCTGGAAGATTCCACCTACGCGGCGGCAACCCTGGACGTAAACCCCGGTGACCGCTTCGTGTTGTACACCGATGGCCTCGTAGAGGCACAGCTTGACAGCACCGACGTATCGGGGTTGCAGCAGCACCTGCTCGACGCTGTAGCACGGCTTCGGCACGAGCCCCTTGGCTCGATGCCGGAGGCCCTCGTACGCGCGATGGGTGCCGACAAGCCCGACGACGACGTTGCCGTGATGGTGGTGGAAGTCTGATTTACCGATTGAATGCTTGACCTTGGCTGACCATGGGCGTAGGATGCAGAAAACATGAACATAATGGAACTGGATATCAGGACAATTCTAGTGCTTCTTGTTTTTGGCAACGTAGCCTCTGCGTTGACAATCTTTGTATACCAGCGCCGCTTTGGTTTTAATCCTCCGGTCATGCACTACCTGGCAGGCGTCCTGTTCCAATCTGTAGCGTGGGTGCTGCTCGATGTCCAGAAACTCGTTCCCGCGTTCTGGTCGGTGTATGTGGGCAATGCGTTGCTCATCGTGGGCTACAACATGGCAGCGATTGGCCTCAGTACAGTAGGAAACCAGGATAGGCGGATATACCGCACTCATGCGTTGGTAACGGTGCTTGGCATAGTGGGGTTCGTGGCTTTTTCCAGTACTCCGGCTAGCCAGACTGTCGCGGCATCGATAGCGGCGCTGGGAGCGTTCATCGGGCTGTCTGTATGGATGCTCCGCTCGCCGCACCGCACAGACCTGAAGCTGTTCATCGGCATTGCCAGTATAGTGTACTGTGGCATTCTTGTAGCCAGGGCTGTTTCGGCGATGCTGGCGGGTGACAACTTTGGGCTTATGACGCCGGCGCCCATACAGACTATCGCGTTTGTGCCGCTGGTACTCGTGAGTTCTGTGGGCGCTATAGGCTTTATAATAATTTCCAAGGAGACTATTGACGCGCGCCTGGCTGAGAGCGAAGAGAAGTACAGAAGCCTTGTTGAGCGGGCGAACGAGGGTATAGTCATAGCGCAGGACTCTAGATTTGTATACGTCAACCCTAAAATGGCGGAACTGCTGGGAACTTCACCGGCGATGCTCATTGGTAGGCTATTTGCGGAGTACCTGTGGCCAGATGATCGCGAGCGCATCCTCACAAATCATCACGAGCGCCTCGCGGGTGGCACGCTGGCGGAGTCATCCGATATACGGATTATTGCGGCAGACGGTACGCCACGCTGGCTGTCGATGTCTTCTGCCATCATCCACTGGGACGGGCGCCCCGCTACGCTGAACCTGATATCCGACGTAGACGAGCGAAAGCGTTCTGAAGAGCAATCCGCGAGGCTGCTGGC
>JAFGUM010000253.1 GCA_016938515.1 Spirochaetales bacterium
CCGAACATGCGGTGCACGCTTGCCCACGCGTCGGCTTGTTCGTCCTCCGTCAGCGGAGCTTCGTCTTCCTTCCACACTAACAGCTCTTCGGGTATTTCAGATAGAAATGGAGACGGAACGCAGTCTACCGGCATTGAGTTCCTGCGGCGTTGCCTGCACGCTGTCATGATGAGGCGCTTGCGGGCTCGCGTGATCGCGACGTAGAACAGACGCCGCTCCTCCTCGACATTGCCATCGCCATCTTCCAACGCCCGTGCGTGAGGAATCAAACCATCCTCACACCCGGCAACAAACACCACGTCGAATTCGAGACCCTTGGCCGCGTGTATGGTCATCAGATTTACTTTGCCTGAATCATCGTCGCCCTGATCATCTCGGGTTATCAAGGATATGCGGTTGAGCCAGGAGAAAAGACTCGGATCCAGGTTGTCGGGGTCGTTCTCCCACGTCTCGATGCCGGTGATGAGGCTCTCGACGTTCAGGAACTTCCACTTGGCAGCCTTGTCGCTGTGCTGGTTCTCCGAGACGAGGTAGCCCCAGTAGTCTATCGTGTCGACGAGCTTGCGCACTTTGGCTCCCAGCTTTCGCTTGCCCAGCAGCTCTTCGCGCTCGTACTCGAGCAGGGTCAGGAACGAGTCGATGTCCTGCCTAATTCGTTCTGGAAACTCGATAGAGTGGTCTGTGCGCACCAGTTGCATCGCGCCGCGCGTCGAGCAGCCGTGATGTTTGGCAATATCGGACAGCAGCTCGAGAGCGCGCCGGCCTATGCCCCGCCTCGGCACGTTCGCGATGCGCAGCAGGTTGACGTCATCGTCGGGGTTGGCTATCACGCGCAGGTACGAGATGATGTCCTTGATCTCCTTGCGCTGGAAAAAACTGGTGCCGCCGGACACCTTGTACGGCAAATCAGCCGCGAGAAAGGCTTCCTCTATGTTTCTCGTGAGGTTGTTCGTGCGTATGAGTACGCCAAACTGATCATAACGCAGGTGATCCCGAAGCTTTATTTCCTTTATGGTTCGGGCGATGAACTCGCCTTCCTCTATTTCACTGGCTGGCGCGAATAGCTCTATGGGCGCACCGCCTTCGTTGGGGCTCTCAAGGTCTTTTTCTTTGCGGCTGGTGTTGTTCTGGATAACACTGTTGGCCGCGTCCAGTATCGTTGTCGTGGAACGGTAGTTGCGGTACAAAGTTACCTCAGTTCGTTCCGGCCAGTCACGCTCGAAGTTGGTTATGTTCTCGAAGTTGGCGCCGCGCCACGAATAGATAGACTGGTCGTCGTCGCCGACTACGCAGACGTTGTCGCGGGCGAGCAAGCGCATCAATCGGTACTGTTGTATTGAGGTGTCCTGGAACTCGTCTATCATGATGTACCGATAGTGGTTTCGATACTCCTCACGAGCTTCAGGGTGCGCTTCGAGGATGGCGATCGGCAGACCTATAAGATCGTCAAAATCTACCGCGTTGTACGCCTTGAGCGCCGCCTGGTATTCCTCGTATACCTTCTCGTATCCATCGAGCGCGCCTTCCCAGCTCTTGCGGCCAATCTTGACATCAGAAAAGACCATTCCGGCTTTTTGCGCGTCGAATGTCTGCGGATTAAAGCCCATCTCCCGCGCACAGTCCTTTATGAGCTGGGTGCGGTCTACCTCGTCGTATATGGAGAAATTCTCGCGCCACCCGAGTCGCTGTATCTCCTTGCGCAGAATCTTTACGCCAAACGAATGAAATGTGCTCACCGTGAGGTTTTGCAGCTTCCTGCCGGTAACAGCGCGAACGCGCTCGGACATTTCCCTGGCGGCCTTGTTTGTAAAGGTGAGTGCGAGTATCGCGGACTGGGGTACGCCCCTGTCGAGCATGTACGCAGCACGGTAGGTTATAACACGGGTCTTGCCCGAGCCTGCCCCGGCGATGATGAGGACCGGTCCATCTATCGTCGTTACGGCCTGGTACTGTTCCGGGTTTAGTTCTGCCTTGTAATCGAGGTGCATGCTCGACGCTATGCTTTTTTTATAAACAGCGACAGCGCTTCTACGCCGAGACCTACGACGAGAGACACGATGATACCGGCGATGACGACCCCGCCAACCACGGCAAGCATCGTCTTCTTCCTGTTCATGCCGAGTATCCAGGCGCCAAGCGTACCAGTCCACGCGCCGGTAATGGGTAGTGGAATGGCGACGAACAGCATGATGCCCACGTACCCGTAGCGCTCTACCTTGGCGTGCACCTTGAGGCGGGCTCTTGCCACGAATCCATCAAACACACGGGCGTACAAGCCCCACCGGTACAGTAATTTGTGAAAAGTCTCCAGGAATACGAAGGCAACGGGACCGACGAGGGCGTTGCAGGCCATAGCAAGCATCGTAGCCTGCACGAGGGGAACGCCCCGCGCAACCGCGAACGGTATGGCTCCGCGCAACTCGGATATAGGCAGAAACGACAAGCCGATGGTTACAAAAAGAGTGGCTGGATCCATGTGGCGGGAGTATATCGGGAAGCCGGGAGCTTGGACAAGGTACGCATTGACCCGCGTAAAGCGAGACACTAGATTTGAAACACGTGATACTAAACATGGCAATAGTCGTATCGGGAGTATTCACCTGGATCGTCGCCGGCACGAGCGTATGGTTGTTCCCGGCGGCCGATTCGCTCGCGCGGGATGCGCCGCCCTCGGGATGGGCCTGGATCATCGTTCTGGCGGGAGCTCTGGGGTATCTGCCGTGGATGCTGGCACTGCGTGACGACCCGCGCGAAGCACATGGCAGGGCAACCGGCTGGAGTGTACCCGCTTCGCTCGTCTGCCAGGCCACGGCGTCTGTACTGGCCGCGATGGTCATACACCGTGATTACTTTACCTTGCTGTTCCAGACCGGTGTAATCCACTACATACTTCTGGTACGCGTCGCTCCAAGCCTGTCGAGCAGACACTTTTTCAGGTTCATGGATCGCCTGTACGTCTTTTCCCTGGGCATAATCGCTTTTTTCCTGGTGTGGATAGCGTTGATGGGCTACGCCATAGCCATACGAAGCGAACCACGCTGGATCCCGGCAATCGCGTACAACATTGTCAACTTTTTGCTATGCGGCCTTTTATATATCACCACCCTCAACCTGCACAGGAAGTCAAAAAGAGAGTTGTGCGTCATGCCAGACCAGCTCATGATAGACCATCTAGACATCACACCGCTCTTCAACCCGGCTTCGCTGCCGATAGCTCGATACATCCTCTCCAAAGAAACATCCAGCAGGCTTACCTGCCAGGACGCGCAGAAGCTCCTTGGCAAGGATCAAAGTCGCTGCGATGCGTGTTCCAAGGCAACGTTGTGTCCTCAGTACAAATACCTCTATAATCGAATCCATGAAATCAAACG
>JAFGUM010000254.1 GCA_016938515.1 Spirochaetales bacterium
ATTTCCACGATAGTCGTCTCCGCTCTCGACGATTCGGCGTCCATGGCCCGGTGCATAGAACTTGGCGCGGAAGATTATCTGCCCAGGGATTTTGATCCAATACTGCTCAAGGCACGCATAGACAGCCTGCTGGAGAAAAAGAGGTACAAGCGCCAGAACGACGAAGCGTTGCTCCGGCTCATAGAGACCCAGGATAGGCTTGCAGGCGAATTGCGGGACGCCGCTGCCTACGTCCGCAGTCTGCTGCCAAAACGGATGCAATGGCGCGGGGTCGCGGCAGACTGGGAGTTCATCCCGTCACTCAGCCTGGGCGGTGACTGCTTCTATTACCACAGGGTTGATGAAGATCGACTGGCCCTGTACCTGCTGGACGTCAGCGGCCACGGTATACAGGCAGCGCTGCTGTCTGCCACCATCATGAACATGCTGCGGAGCCTGTCGCTCGGTGGCGTTGACTACGCTTCTCCGTCGTCGGTTCTGTCGAGGCTCAACATGAGCTTCAGGATAGAAGACCAGAACAATATGTTCTTTACCATCTGGTACGGCGTTTTTGACGTGTCTACGGGAATTCTGAGATACGCGAGCGCTGGTAGCCCACCAGCCATCCTCGTTGGGCCGGATGGCGTCGTCGTGGAACTCGCCGGGGACGGTCCGGTGATAGGCGTGGACGAAGCGGCCACGTTCGGGGAGTTTGACGAGGTGGTAGAGCCGGGGTCCAACCTGTACCTGTTCTCCGACGGGCTATTCGAAATACGAACCAAAGCCGGCGGCATGCTACCCTGGGAGACGTTTCGCGAGTTGCTCGAAGCGCATCACAAGGAGTGCTCGTTGATGCCGGCTTGCCTGTCACCCATCAAGCGAATAGTGGATTCAGTTCGGAACCTGTCTGCAAAGCCGCTGTTCGACGATGACGTTTCAATTGTGGAGTTTGCCTTCGATGCATGAGCTTACGATGCGTGCTCCAGATGACTTTCACGTGCACCTCCGGCAAGGGCCCGCGATGGCCGCGTACGCGAGCCGTTCCGCGGCGTGCTTCGCACGGTTCCTGGTTATGCCCAACGTGGTTCCGCCTCCAGTTTCAGCTGTTGGTGTGGCTGACTACCGGCGTGCTGTTGAGTCGGCGCTGGCTACCTCGGCTCACCGCGCCGCGACTCTCATGAGTTTCAAGATCGTGCCGGGTATGGGGCGCGACGCGGTGCTTGCCTGTGCTGGTGCAGGGGCGGTGGCCGGCAAGTACTATCCCGCCGGTGCCATCACCAACTCGGCTGATGGTGTACCTGGCCCTGAAGCGGTTCACGAGGGGCTGGCGGCGATGGAAGACGCTGGGCTCGTGCTGTCGATTCACGGTGAAGACCCCCTGGCACCGGTACTCGAGCGTGAAGAAGGTTTTTTGCCCGTCGTAGACTCGATCGTGGCGCGGTATCCGAGGCTCAGGGTAGTTTTGGAGCACCTTTCCACCGCCGCAGCGGTAGACGCGGTGCGTAACTGGCCAGTACGAGTCGCTGCGACGATTACCGCGCACCACCTGTCGTTTACAATTGACGATCTGGCCGGTGAGCGCCTTGACCCAGGCTACTTCTGCAAGCCCCTGCTCAAGACCGCGCGCGATCGCAATGCGCTGGTGGCGGCGGCGATTTCGGGCGATGGGCGCTTCTTCTTTGGCAGCGACAGCGCCCCTCATCCGCCGGCAGCCAAGGCTACCGGCGCCGCGGGCGTCTATGCCGCACCGGTAGCGATATCGCTCGCCGCCACCGTGTTTGAAGGCGCCGGTGCCCTCGACAGGCTGGAGCGGTTCGTATCGGAATCTGGCGCCCGCTTTTATGGGCTGCCGTTGAACGAAGGCGGGCTACGACTCACCCGTGAGCCCTGGACCGTGCCGGCGGAACTTGACGGGGTCGTTCCGCTGGCTGCGGGCACGACTCAGGTTTGGCGCGCGTCCAGGGTATAGCGGCAGAAACCAGCGGCTGCTCAGCCCAGTTCCACGATTCGCGCGCGCGTCAGAACCTCGGCTCCTTCCGCCGTGATCAGGACGTCGTCCTCAAGCCTCACGCCGCCGATAGCGGGGTCGTATAGTCCAGGTTCTATCGTGATGATGTGTCCTGGCGCCAATACCCAGTCGTTATCCTCGCGGTTTCTTACCGTTGGCGCTTCGTGGGCCTCAAGACCCACGCCGTGCCCGAGCGCGTGGGGCATCGTGTAACCCTGTTCCGAGAATAAGAAATCGACGTGAGCAGCCACATCACGCGTTTTAACACCAGGGCGGCACATGGCTATGGCTTCGTCGTGCGTTTTACGAACGAGGGAAACCATTTTCGCGCGCTTGCCGGTCAAGGGGCCGCGCACGAATGTCATCGTTACGTCTGAGGTGTACCCGCGATACGACAGGCCAAAGTCGAGGATAGAAAAGCCTTCTGTAGCGAACGCCGCCGCTGTGCACGCCGGGAACGCGTGGATGCCAAAGCTGCGAGAAGGGCCGGCCGCCAGGGTGTCAAAACCGGTAGATTCGCAATCCTTTTCTCGGAGGAAACGCTCGATAAACAGCGATACGTCTACTTCGGTGGAGAGGACGCCCGATCTGACCTGCTTTTCTATCTGATCCATGGCGTCATTGGTAATAGCGCAGACCTCACGGTATATGGTCAGTTCGTCAGCGTCTTTTACCGCGCGCATGCTCTGGGCGGTCAGCGTCGATCCATCATCGACGCAGCGGAAGTCGTGTTCAGGACAGGCTTCAACGTAGTCAATGTACATTGGATACGGCGTTACCGATGGAAGGTCTATGATGGAACCAGCTGGTA
>JAFGUM010000255.1 GCA_016938515.1 Spirochaetales bacterium
CTGCCCAGGAAATGTGAGGCGAACAGGGGGGTGATGCGCCAGCCCAGCCTTCCGGCGGGTATATGATGGCCGTTGTAGTCGAAGTCCTCGACGCGTTCAAGGTAGCCGTTGCGTTTAAGGAATTCCGGATTACGCTCTTCCGGGGTCAGGCGAGCCCACAATTCTGGTACGAGCAACGATACGTCGTGGTCAACCTTGTACTTGTGCCCTATGTATCCTGCAGCCGTGCTGAAGCCATCATAGCCACCCAGGATAAAGCCTAGCAGAGCGTTGTTGAGGTCTGTGGTAGGGCTGAGTGAGTTGAATGGCCCTTTGGTCAGCGCGCCTTCCGAGCCGGCTCCCGTGGTAGATGGGCTTTTTCCGGTAAGCGAGCAGATAAAGTCCATAAACAGCTCGGGAAGTTCCTGGTAGTGTATCGGCCCGTACACGGCGAGCGCGCGTATGCCTGCTTCCGGTTCCGGCGGGTTGTTGCGCCTGCCAGGCAACACGGCTCCGACGGGGTGGTGAACCGGTGCGTCCGAGCCAACCATCCGGAACAATCTGGCGCCTATATCCGCGAGGTAACGATTCATCGGCGCCAGGTAGTTCTGGTCCAGCTGCAGGTAGCGAGGATTCTTTGACGGCTTGCCATCGACAATACGCGGGTGTGACGAGACGACGAACCAGTGAAAGGCGTCATCTCGCTCGGCTTCTGTTATCATGGTGCGCATGGGAGGGGTGTACTCGGACAGCTCCACGGTACGTTCGAGCATCTCATTGGCTTTGGCGCGCGATAATGGCTCAAAGTTGGATATAAAATTGTCCATGCGGGCCATATCGCTCTCAGCTTGCTTGTCATAGCCGCGGTGTATGGCGTCGTCTGGACGCTGGAAGAATCGTGCTTCGCAGTTGCGGGAGAATTTGACTGCGAGGCCGCGAACACCATCGGGCAAACCGGTGAGCGACGCTGTTGGCGCCAGTACAGACGCGGTGATGTCATCTTCCCACTGGATCTTGTCCGCGGGCATGTAATCCTGGCGCAGCTTGTGTATGGAGCGCGCTCCTTCTGGTGTTGAACCGACGCGCAAATAAGTGGCCTGAACCGGTCTACCCTCGAATTTTACCACGTTGCCGGTGGCGCCGTTGACGACGTCCGTGCCAAAGTGGCTGGCCCAGTCATTTCCCCACTCGGGGCGATAGAAGCGCTTGACAAGGAAAACGAGAGCTTTTACGCGTTCCGGGATGGACGAGAGCCAGGCGTTGTACTCGTCTGAGTACAGCTCTGATGGCGACAACAGCTTGATTACGCTGCCAAGGGATCTGGCTTCCGCCAAGATGGACCGGCTGGCGGCGCCATGATTTTCTGCCGGGTCTTTGAAACGGGTGCCGTATGGGTAGTCGATGACAGCCTTGACGGCCGCCATGTCTGCCAGGAAGTCAGCGGTAACGATGGGTCCGAAGGTAACGGCATCCCAGATGGATTTGGATATTTCTGATTTGCCTCCGCCCGATACGGTGCAGGGTTTATGGCACAGCAAACCCTCGGCTGAGGTTCCTACGAGGCGCCACGCGCCGGAAGCCGCGTGTTGATCGAGTCTGACGCGGTATCCAGTGGGGTGGATGTACACTTCGTCGGGAAGCACGCGCAGAGAGTGCTGTTCGCCTTCATGAGTCCACGAAGCTCGCTGCTCCTCCAGTGAAATGACGGCGTCTTCCGGTAGGTAGACGATGTTGGGGAACATGCGGTCTACGCCGTATCCCTCGGGGTGAAGCTCAACACGGTTACCGAGCAGTCGAATGACATCATCAAAGGTCTGCCCTCGGGAATGGAGGTTGGTATCTGGCACAAACCGGTTGCCGAGGTTGAAGCTGGGCATGACGAGGGCGCCGCCGGCGTGTTCTTCCTCGGTGAGCCCAAGCAGGTTGGACGAGTATGAAATGTGCGCCTTGATCTCTTTTTTGGTATACCCAAAGTAATTATCGGCAATTATGGTAACGATGACGCCGCGCTCGTCGCGGGAGCACAGTTTGAAGGGCTTGCCGTCGTTGTATTTTTCAGCGGGATCCTTCCAGGCCATACCATCGCGGCGCTGGCGATCTGTAGCATCGGCCCAGGCGGGTAGGCCCATATCCTTCTTGAGAACTCCAACGAGGTGAGTCGCCAGAACGATACAGCCGGTATGGCCGGTCCAGTGCAGCGGGTCGAGCGCCGCGTCGTTGTCTGCGACGTAGGGATCGCCAGAATTGCCGAAGATGCTCTCGGCAAAATCGAGATTGGCGGCGAGAGAAGCCGGCGCGAAGAAACGCGTTTCCATCGACATCTCCTCGAACAGGCCTGGTACGGCAGGTCTTACGAGGGGGCGCAGGAGCAGCGAAAGGAAGGTGTAGGATTTCTCCGGTTCTCCAGCGGTGAAGGGTAACGCCAGCAGGTCTGACGGCGGCAGAAACGCTGCCTTGAGCAGACGGGCGAAGGTGAGCTTGGGTACAGCCTTCTTGTCCAGCGGGATAGGCAGGCCGCCCTCCGCTACGTGAAACACGCCCTGCGTCGTGCGCCGATCGTTGGCAGGGTTGTGGAGAACCCCATTTCTGATGCGGTACGAAGCGAGCGTAGGCGAGCGGTATTCGTGCGCGTCTGGTGGCAGCGACAGCTCCCTGGCCATGCCGTAGCGGTCGAGCACGAGCGTTCTGGACGGTAGTCTGGGTCTTTCCGCGGCCGGAAGATCCGCCAGCCAGTCGTCGAGGTAGTTCTGAATCCTGGTATCGGCAGGCGGTAGATAGTCGGCAAGCAACCGCTCCTTCTCGCGGAAGTTGGCGAGCATATCGTTGGCGAGTTCCAGAAAGGCTGTGCCCTCATGGGAATACACCGGCAAGCCAAGCGAGGCTAGTTTGAGGTTGATGTAAGCGATAAGTCGTCCGCGTTCCACTGGTGACTGGCGATCCAGGGTAACTCCATGGTCACGTTTTACGGGCATCTAAGCCTCCGTTCGTACCGTTAAGGATGGAAAATCCGCACTGTATGGTAGTACGAACGGAATTTTTTTGCCAGAGCGACTAGAGTGCTATCCCTAAGATAGGCGATTATCGCGCACATTCTCCTTGCTGGCCAGAATCGAGAGAACTTTCTTCTCGTCGTACATGATGAACAGAGCGAAGCCCAACGCGCAGAAGATGGCGGCGACGGCTGCGGTAGCTCTGACCCCGAAGGTGCCGGTTATGGCTCCGCCCGAGGCGATGTCGGCTACGACGACGTCTGCTACGACGGCGTTGGCGGATGACTTGATGTCAGCACCCAGCAGCAGCAAGCTGGGAACGATGAGGCCGGCAAGCGTCTGGCCCAGCTTAGACATAAAGGTGCGCGCGCCAAAGAATATGCCGGCTTTGGC
>JAFGUM010000026.1 GCA_016938515.1 Spirochaetales bacterium
CCAGGGTACAGCGTTGAAGAAGTAGACGTGTATTTGCAATGGAATACCGCACAGCAGTATCTATCCTACTTTGCAGAGATTCTTGTGGGCCCAGGCAATGGCGAAACTGTTACCAAGTACGCAACATTCACCGCCACAGACCCGAGAACAGCCGCGACCGACTTCTATAAGCTACCCATGCGCCGCGTCATCGAAGAGAGCCCCGACGGGGTAACAACCCTCGACGACGTTACCGCCTCGACGCTTGAGGTGGACGGGGCCGCGAGCGTGGGCGTCTTGGTCGTAGACGGCCCAGCTCGCGTGGACAGTCTGAACGGAGCTGTTCCGGGTGGCGGCGGGCTGGAGCTTTTAGCGCAGCAAGCGCTTGGCGATGGATGGGCCGATACGCTGGCAAACTCGGTGCGGCTGTCGGGAATTGAAGCGCTCGGCACGACATACAGTAAGAGCTTCACAAATCCTCACCTGGCTTGGCTCGACACTGACGACCTGCTTGCCGTTGGGTACAGCAGCTACAACATTCTGCGATGGAACGGCTCTGGATACACATCAATCGCATCCGGCAGCCTCGGCATAAATGAATATGGCGTTGACGCGCGCAATGGGTATTTCTTTGCCTCGTCTGCGGCCTCGATAAAGTCGTATAGCTGGAACGGCTCTGCGCTTACTGCGATTGATACACTTACAATTGCGAGCGACGGCACCAGGAAAATCGCGATCTCTCACTATGAGTCGATTGGCGTTCGTCCACTATCAGATTCAGCGATGCTCGTCGTGACAAAGGCCTCTGCAAACACGCTGGAAATGTACGCATCGTACTTGGGTGTTCTTTCGTACATAGGCGCAACATCAATCGGAAGCCTTGATGCAAAGAACGACCTGTGCCGCATATCTGATAACCTGATGGCACTGTACGACTACAACGGCGGAAACCCAACACTCAAGGCCTATAGGTGGACCGGTAGCGCATTTGCACAGACGGGGAACACGCTTTCACTCCCGGGTATAACAACGGCCAAAATATCCGCATATAGCAGTTCTCTCATCGGATTGTTCAACCCGGAAACGCAACAGGCTCTGACAATATCCTGGAGCGGTGCAGTATTCACCATCGAAGACACATCGGCCGCTGGAGGAACTTCGAATTATATCGACGTAGCCGCACGCACGAACATGGAGATTGCCTACGCAACAACTGACGGCTACGTCCGGATGTACAAGCGCACCGTCGGCGGCGTTCCGTATGTCTCGCGAGGCCGCACAAACTGGGGCCCTATTTACTCTCTTTCATTTGACGCAGGCACAACACAAGGTGAGATATATACCGCAATTACAGACTACCTCGGAACAACATCTGGCGATGAGGTCGGGACATTTGGTCGGTACTCAAATCAGGCCGTGAATGCGATTCGCCTTGGGTCGAACATTGTGTCGTTTTTGGGTGAAGGATACGCCGCAGCGCTTACTTGTACAAAGGATTCAACGTCAAACATTCCATACCGGCTCGTCGTCGGTTTCGCAATATAAGGAGCACCACATGGGGATCAAACAAACCCGCACCCTACCATCCGGCTTCCAGGCCGAGTACGCCCGTATCGTGTCGCTCGATTGCGTTGGCGTGGACAACAACCGCGCCGACATTGTGCTGTTCTGGTACAAGGACAAGGCAGCCAGAGACGCCGGGGCACAGCCAGCGGAAAGCGAGCGGCATATTGTAATGCTTACCGAGAAAGAGGTGGCAGCAATACAGAAGGTCATCTATGAATCCGAGGCCTTCCGAGCACTCAACCCCGAGGCCGAGGACGTAATCGAGGACGAGGTGGAGGACGAAGTGCCGGAAGGTGACGCCGACGAGGCAAAGAAAGAGGGGGGGAAATAAATGGAGGTCGGGATACTCGCGGGCGTCATATCTTTTGTCGCGTCAATTATTGCTATCGGCATATCGGCCGGGATACAGCTGGGGAAAATCGCGACGCTTGAAGCTCGGGCTTGCGAGGACCGGAACTCGAACAAAGAAAAATTCGCCGAGCTGTATGGGAGCCGTAACAAGCAAGAGGCGGAACTCATTGAGCAGGGCGCAAACGTCGCATCGATCTGCAACAGGCTCGAAAAGATAGAATCTGCACTTGACCGGCTCGACGACAAGATAGACCGACTTTTAGGG
>JAFGUM010000256.1 GCA_016938515.1 Spirochaetales bacterium
AAGCTGGCCGCGACCTCAAGAGCCCGGCGTGATTTGCCGGACTTTACGCCGCCTGTTATCAGATATTTCATGACAAGAGCCTACCCGTCGGCCGCTCGCCAGTCAAGGTGAACGGCAGACGAGGCAGGGCGGCGTCAGGACTTCTTGCGGGTTGCTTTAGGTTTAATTACCTTGGACTCGGTGCCAGGTTTGCGACACAGGGACAGCAGGGATCCGAGAGCTTTCTTGCCCTCCTTGCGCGGGTCCATGCCGTCGACATTCTCGAGCCATGCGTACATTACCTGGAAGATAACGCCGATGACCGCGGTCGCCGTAGACTCCAGGTCTACTCCCGCGATGAGCTGGCCGCCTGACCTGGCGCCTTTGAGGCTTTCTACGATGACAGCCCGGAACTGGGCGTCAAGTTCCTGCATGCGGCTGTGCATCTTGGGGTACTGCCTGAAGACCGGGTCCGGCTTGGCCATGATGTACGCGAAATCCGCGTTGTCTTTTATCGTGGCGAACAGCTTGGCGCTACCGGCTTCTAGCCTGTCGAGTCCCGTTGACTCTTCGTCCTTGAAAAGCTGTACGAAGCGGCCGTAAAAGAGCTCGACGACGGAAAACAGCGATTGAAATACGCCGTCAACGCCGTCAAAGTGCCTGAATATGGCTGGCTCCGTTACTCCGGCTTTAGCCGCGATGTTTTTGAGGGTCGCCGAACGCGGGCCTTGCTCGCGGATTACCGTAGCGGCCGACCTGAGGAGGGCTGACTTGGCTTTTGAATACGGCCAGTCGTCACCAAAAATTGTATCTTCTCTGCTCATGGGATAGATGATAATTCGAATGAGGAAAAATGAAAAGATAAAAAAAGAAAAAAACACAATAATTCGGCACTATTTTTTATCTCATCGGGCTTTGTAACCATTTTTTGCCGTTATCTAAATAGTATAGAACGCCACGAGGACGGGTTGGGCTCGCCCCCGTGGTCTGTTTTACTTCTTGCCGGTACTTTCCCCGAGGTAAGCGCTGCGAACGCGGTCGTCTGCGAGGAGCTCGCGGCCTGGTCCGGAAAACGTGATGCGGCCGGTTTCCAGTACGTATCCGTAATCTGCTACCTCAAGCGCAGCCTTGGCATTCTGCTCTACCAGCAGGATGGTAGTGCCTTCTGCGTTGATCGTTCGTATGATGTCAAAGATCATCTTGACGATGATGGGTGCGAGCCCCAGCGACGGCTCGTCCATCATAAGCAGCTTGGGTCTGGACATAAGCGCCCTGGCTACGGCGAGCATTTGCTGCTCGCCTCCGGACATGGTGCCGGCTTTCTGCTTGCGGCGCTCTTCGAGGCGCGGGAACAGCTTGAAGACCTTGCGCTTGTCTTCTTCTACGCCGTCCTTGTCGTTGCGGGCAAACGCGCCAAGCGCCAGGTTTTCCTCGGTGGTGAGATTGGGGAAGATTCTGCGTCCTTCGGGAGCCAGCACGATGCCCTTGCGGACGATGTCCTTCGTCTGGAGCCCCTGCAAAGGCTCGCCATCCAGTGAGACGCCGCCGGAGCTAGGCTTTACGAGCCCGACGATAGACTTGAGGGTGGTGCTCTTTCCCGCGCCGTTGGCCCCGATCAGCGTTACAATCTTGCCCTCGGGCACATCAAATGATATGCCCTGCAGCGCGTGAATACCGCCGTAGTGCACAGAAAGGTTTTCAATCGTGAGCATCAGTCTACCCCCAGATAGGCTTCTATTACCTTGGGATCATTGCGTATCTCGTCTGGGGTGCCGTGGGCTATCGTCACGCCGTAATCGAGTACGTACATCCGCGAGCACACGCCCATGACTACCTGCATGTGGTGTTCGATAAGCAGTATTGTCAGGTCGTAGCGGTCACGGATGGAGCTGATGAACTCCATCAGCTCGAGCGACTCCTGCGGATTCATTCCCGCGGCTGGCTCGTCGAGCAGCAGCAGCGATGGCTCCGTGGCCAGTGCCCTGACTATTTCCAGGCGGCGCTGCTTGCCGTACGGCAACGACGTTGCGGCTTCTCCCGCCTGGTCGGCAAGCCCTACCGAGTCCAGAAGTTCCATCGCCAGTTCCCTGGCGTGCTTTTCCTTGGCGAGGTACTTGGGCGTATGCAGCGTTGAGGCTATGACGCCTACGTTCATCCTGAGGTGGCAGGCGACGAGCACGTTCTCCAGTACGTTCATGTCCTTCCATAGCCTGATGTTCTGAAAGGTCCTGGCTATGCCAAGGTCGGTTATCTTGTGGGGTTTGGCTCCCGTTACGTCGGTTCCCTTGAACAGGATGCGCCCTTCGGTTGGCTTGTACACGCCGGTGATGGCGTTGAAGGCCGTTGTCTTGCCCGCTCCATTGGGGCCGATAAGCCCGACGATCTCGTTTTTGCGGATGTCGATATTGAGGTCGGCTACGGCGGTTAGACCGCCGAAGCGCATGTATACGCTCTCTGTGCGGATCACGCTCGCCCTCCTTTGGCTGCCTTGTCCTTGCGGCTGAACAGCCCGAAGAAGCCGTCCCAGGAAAACTCCTTGTTGCCCATGAGCCCTCTCTGCCGGTACAACACGACGGCCATAAGCAGGATGGAGAAGATTACCATGCGCAACCCCGGAAGCCCTTCGGTCTTGATGAACAGTATGTTCATGGGCATATCCAGGAAGCGCAGCGCTTCCATAAGAATGGTGACTATCAGGGCGCCAAGAACGGAACCGGTGATTGATCCGTTACCGCCGAGAACGACGATGAGCAGGATGTTGAACGTAAGCATCAGCGTAAACATCTTGGGGTCTATGGTTGTAATGAGGTGTCCGAGCAAAGCTCCGCCGATGCCAGCCATGAAGCTGGATATGAAGAAGCTCGTCGATTTGACCTTGAAGACGTTGACGCCCATCGCCTCGGCCGCAATCTCGTCGTCACGAACCGCCTTCATCGTGCGGCCATAGCTGGATCGTACGAGCGCGAGCATGAAGATGACCGCGAGTATGGCGCAGATCCAGACCACCGTTGTCGTTGAATACTTGGTAATACCCTTGAGGCCCTGGGCTCCGTTCGTAAGGGTCTGGGCGTTCGTGATGAGCACGCGGATAATCTCGGCGAAGCCCAGCGTCGCGATGGCCAGGTAGTCGTCACGTAGCCTGAGAGCGGGAACGCCAATGATAACCGCTACGAGACCGGCTACGGCTCCCGCCGCGATGAGTGCGAGCGGAAACGGCAACTGCACGTCCCGGAGTACCGTGACTATGGGCGCCAGGAAGAAGTTCATCTCCTTCTGGGCGGGGCTCATGGTCAAAAGAGCGCTTACGTAGGCCCCAACGGCCATGAAGCCGGCGTGGCCAAGCGAGAATAATCCTGTAAAACCGTTGAGCAGGTTGAGGGATAGAGCCAGGATTATGTAGATTCCCGACAGGTTGAGTATCCTGACGGTAAAACGGCCAAGCGTAGAATCGGCCAGCAGTATCGCCGCCGCGAAGATCGCCAGAGCGATGATAGTAAGGATCGTGTTTCGTTTCATCGCTTACACCTTCACCGTCTGGTTTTTGCCGAGCAGGCCATCGGGCTTGGCCAGCAGTACGACTATGAGCAGCACAAACGCGAAGGCATCGCGGTAGCCCGTCAACTCCGGGAGGAAAGCTACTATCATTATCTCTATGAAGCCGAGGAGGAATCCGCCTAAAACAGCGCCCTGTATGTTGCCTATGCCGCCTATAACAGCCGCGATGAAGCATTTGAGGCCCGGCATGATACCCATAAGCGGATTGAGCTGCGGATACTTCATCGTCCACATGATGCCGCCAATACCGGCCAGAATCGATCCTATGCCAAAGGTGAGGGATATTGTCCTGTTCACATCTATGGCCATAAGCCGTGCCGCATCCAGGTCTGTGGAGACTGCTCGCATCGCCAGGCCCGTTTTGGTCTTGTTTACGATCCACAGCAGGATGCCGAGTATGACTACGGTGATGACAGGAATAAACAAACTGACTGACAGCATCGATATCGAACCAAAGCGTACGACCGTATCAAAGAGCGCTATGCTCGGGAAGCTCTTGGGTCTGCCGCCGAAAAGCACGATGCCCACGTTTTCGATGAGAAATGACGCGCCTATGGCGCTTATCATGACAGAAATCTTGGGTGAGTCGCGTAGCGGTCGGTACGCCAGGCGCTCCAGCCCCATGCCGAATACGCCGGTAAGGCCTATGGCGACTATAAAAGCGACACCCCAGGGCATCGCGAACGCCGTTATGGCGTAGAACGCGAAATAGGCGCCGAGCATGAAGACGTCACCGTGAGCGAAGTTGATGAGCCTGAGTATGCCGTACACCATCGTGTAGCCAATAGCTATCAACGCGTACAAGCTACCGAGGCTCAGGGCGTTCGTCAGTTGCTGGAAGAATGTCGCTATGTCCATCGTCGTAGTTCCTTACGCCGCGGAGCTCGCGGTCTGGTTAAAATTGGAACGCCCGCGGCGGTCGGTGCTAGGACGGCCGACAGTCGCGGGCGTTCCGCGCGACCCCGTGGAGGAGCCGCGCGACGAGAACCGTCGTCCGTCAGGGATTGATGGTCGTCTTGTAGACGAACTTGCCGTTCTTGACTTCCTTGATTACCGCGCTCTTTATCGGGTCGCCGTTGGCATCCAGAGTGATGTATCCGGCAGCGCCGGCGAAGCCCTTGGTAACAGCGATGGCGTCGCGGATCTTTATGGGATCCAGGCTGTTGGCACGCTTGATCGCGTCGATGGCGAGCAGGTAGCCGTCAAAACCGAGCACCGCGGTGCCGGAAGGCAGCTTGCCGTACTTCTTCTGGTACGCGTCGACAAACACCTTGGAGAGCGGCGTAACCGGGGCGTCATTGTCGAAGAACGCCGACATCACGGCGCCTTCCACAGCCTGCTTGCCTACGTTGATGAACTCGGCGATTTCCCAGGTGTCGCCACCAAGGAACGGAGCGGTGATGCCGAGTTCACGAGCCTGTTTGATGATGAGCGCGCTCTCGGTGTAGTTGCCGGGGGCGAAGATGACGTCTGGCTTGAGACTCTTCACCTGCGTGAGCTGGGCAGAGAAGTCCTGGTCGTTCGTGTTGTAGTTGAGCTCGGCGATGATGGCGTTGGGGTCGCCGGTCAGCGATTTGAAGCTGTCGGCGAAGAACTTGGCCAGGCCCACCGAGTAGTCGTTGGATACCTCGCGGATGATGACCGCTTTTTTGGCTTTGACTTCCTTGAACGCGTAGTTGGCCATTACAGTGCCCTGGAAGGGGTCAATAAAGCATACGCGGAAGTAGAATTCATTGCCGAGCGTTACGAGCGGGTTGGTGCAGGACAGGCCGATAGCCGGAACCTGGGCCTCCTTGAACACTGGGCCGGCAGCCATGGCGAGGCCGGAGCCCCACGAGCCGAGCACCAGGTTGACCTTGTCGCTGTCTACGAGGCGCTGGCCGGCGTTTGCGGCTTCTACCTTGTCTGACTTGTTGTCGGCAACCACGAGTTCTATCGTGTATTCCTTGCCGTCAACCGTAACTGTGGGGTACAGTTCCTGCGCGAGCTTGATGCCGTCCAGTTCCTCGGCGCCGCCGGCGGCGTTGGCGCCGGTCAGTGGCTCAAACACGCCGAATTTTACGACGGTTGGCTGGGCGGGGGTATCTGTCTTGGCGCATCCGGCCAGGGCCAGCAACGCTACCAGAACCGTAATGACGAGAGTGGCTTTCTTCATGGTACCTGTTCTCCTTTTGTCGGTGCCGGGTATGTAACCCCGGATGACCTGAGTATGGTAGAAAATCTTGGGCATCTTGTCAAACCATTTCTATTGATAGGTGCATAAAAAATAAAACGTCGTTTCTGAATTAAAAATAGATTGACAACAACGCGGACATGCGTCTACGGTACGTACTGTTGCAGTGTATATTTTTACCATAGAAACGAAGGATCATGAGCGAATCAGCTTTAAAGGCATTTGAACTACTCTTTCACTTGGCACGAGCCGGGAGTTCATCGCTGGCGCGGCTATCCAGGGATACGGGCTGGGACAAGGCTACAGCGCTCAGGTACCTGAACGCGATGGAAAAAAAAGGCGTGGTGGAGCGCCGTGACGGTGACTGGACGCTCGGCCTGGCTCTGCTGGAGCTGGCCAGCCGTGTGCCGGTAACGGAAAATATCGCCAGTCGTGTAAAGCCGGTGCTTGCGGAGCTGGCGCGGGCAACCGCTGAGACGGCCAACCTGCTTACCCTCGTCGGCAGCGATCTGATGTACATCGCCAAAGCTGACGGCGGAAGGGCTTTGCGCCTGAGGTCCAACCCCGGAGACCGCTTGCCCCTGTACTGCACGGCCGGCGGCAAGTGTGTGTTGTCACGGTTTCCGGCGCCCCTGCGTGCTCAGTATCTGGCCGAGACTCACCTGGTGGCGATAGCTCCAAAGACGATCACAGACCCTGAGAAGCTTGCGGAAGAAATAGAGAGAACCCTGCGCAGAGGCTGGGGCATAGACGACGAGGAACTCGAGCCTGGTCTGATCTGCTACGCGATGCCGCTTGATCTTCCACGCTACGGTTTTTCAGGCGCACTGAGCGTTTCTGGGCCGTCGGGGCGTATGGCGCAAGCCCAGGACGAAATACTTGCCGCGCTGCGCTGGGCTACGATGGAGCTGCAGGAATCGCTTGGCGGTGGCTTGGATGACGGGGAGCCAGAGGTGTTCAGCCCTGGCCGCGGGGGCTTCAGGAGTACCGACTGGCATCGGCCTGGCTCGGAAGTCTACGAATGAGCCAGCACGCTTTTATTACCCGAGCCAGGTGTGTTACGTGCAGGCGCTGTATCGCCGTGTGCCCGAGCGGAGCCATAGCCATCGATGGCGACGCGTGCGTCGTTGACGAGGCGTTGTGCCTCGGTTGCGGCGCGTGTGTTCCGGCCTGCCGAACCAACGCCATCACCATGGTCGAACCAACCCAGGACTGAGCTACAGCGCGCAGTCCGGGTTGGCTCACGCGTCAGAACACTGCTTCGGCTACGGCCTCTTCGTCATGGATGGTCGAACCTTCCTGCTGGTCTGTGGCGTCGGCTCCATCTTTCTTGAAAATCGGCTTGAACTCAACGTGTTCGGCGACGATCTTGATCCGCGACTGCGTCTTGCCGGCGGCGTCCTCCCAGCGATCCTGTTTGAGTCTGCCTACGACGCGTACCCCGCGGCCCTTCTTGAGCGTCTGCCCGCAGGTCTCTGCCAGCTTTGACCAGGTTTCTACGTCGAAGAACGACACCTCCTTCTCGGTTTGCTCGTTCTGCCTGAAAAAGCGGTTGGACGCGACAGAGAACGAGCAGACCTGATGGCCGTTTGTCGTCATCTTGAGTAGAGGATCCCTCGTTAGATTGCCTTCTACGATGATGGAATTGAGGTTGTTCAACACGATACCCTCCAGCGGCCGATACGATAGGCGGCCGCAACGCGTGATCCGGCGCAACAATGGCGTCGTTACCGGCACCGTTCCGGCGCCGATGCGCTGTATACGCGTATAGGCGCACCGGCGCTTGCGCCTGAACCGAAGTTTTGCGCGTTTGAGGCTGCCAAAGCGGTTTTATTTCGTCCCGCCCCGGGTTATTCTATGCTGGCTCCCCCCCATCCGGTACGCCTGGTGCCATCAGACCACTCGACAACGGCTTCGAATTCGTATGTTTTGCCATCGGGGGCTGGTGTCGGGTTCTCGATGATCCTGACACGAAAGCCGTGGTCCCAGGCTTCGAGCTTTCCGCTGCCCTCGATGACGAGTTCGCCATCACCCGGGGTGATGGAATCGTAGCTGATGGCGGTTCGAGCGGCGTCGCCGAACAGGTCCAGGATCATGTACTGTGGCAAGAGTTCCAGCGCCCAGGGGGGATTCTCCCCTCGTAGCACGACCCCGTCGTAGCGCATGTAGTCGTAAAAACCTGGATAGGCCGCTGGTACGGCCAGGTCGAACTGGGCGTCGTTCCACAGCCGCTGAGCTTCCGAGCGCAGGCTTTCGGGAGCTGCTGCCATCGAGTCGTCGTGTCGTACACTCGCCGCTGTCCTGGGGGCATCCACGGGATCGACCCGGGTGGTGCCGTGCATGGCGAGTACTTCCGGCCCTCCGACAACCAGCAACTCGAGGCGGAATGGTCCAGTGCCCGCGGAACAGTCGACGCGGTACGCGAACATGGCTTCGCCGAGTCCGTCGCCGTCGTAGTCATCAGCCCAGACGCCGTCACGGTAGAAGCCCGCTTCCGCGACGGCCGCTGAGTCCGACTGTTCACAGGACCATGCGCCATCTTCGTGCGTCCATACCGGCTCGTCGCTTGTTCCCCGGAAATGGTACGCGTGCAACACGGCGCCAGTTTCTGCGGTCTCCTTAGACAGCACGACCAGGTTGTCGCCGCTCGCGTCTTCCCAGCGGGTATACGCTACGAGGCTACCCGCGTACCCCGATTCGGGAGCGGGGCCTGTCAGCGCCACAAAGCCACTGTCTGGCTCTGGCTCTACGGAAGCGGGCGCGGGAGCGGGCGTTTTTGCCGCAGGAGCGGATTCGGCGTTGTCGCAGGACAGCGCGATCGTACTGATGAGGGCCAGCGTCAGTACGATGGTGACTCGCGCAAGAGCGTTCTGTGTAGCGGATGTACTCGATTTCATACCTTGAAGGTATCGCGCTACGGGGATGCTCGTCCAGATTGACGCGCTTCCCCGCGCTGATACCGTGTCTACAGCTCCAGAGTCGCCCCAAGGGTAAACGTCGTCGTGGCCAGGTAGTTGGCGGTGTATCGCTCGGTAGACTGCGTCCAGTACAGCGGATCGTACTGCGAGACGCCCATAGCCGAGCCACCCAGGAAGCGCAGGTTGACGAAAGCGTGCACCCGTTCGTCTACCTGTGCTCCAGCGCGAAGCGAAGCGTCGAGGATGGACCCCTCAAACTCAAAGTCGGCGCCATTGATGATGGCGCTGGACGCCCACAGGCCCGTGGCTTCAAATCCGGCGTAGAACCCATTTCCCAGCGGCAGTTCACCCGCCAGGGCTACCGCCGGTACTATCCCCAGATTCTGTGACACCGCACGCTCGCTGCCATCCACGCTCGTGAAGCGGATGGACGCATTGCGCAGCTGTATCGCTGCCCCAGCTGACAGTGACGGCGCTCCGTCGATGAAGTCGTACAGGTACGTTGCGCGATAGAACGGAAAGCCGTACACGACGTCTACGGCTTCACCAGCGACGAAAGTAGACGAATCCACCGTAAAATCCGCCTTGGCGTCTATCTGGGTGGCTACCTCCAGAGGCTGATACAGGAACCGTAGCTCGTGGCCTCCTTTAAAGCCTGCCTTGACTACGAAACGCTGGAACGGGAACAGGATTTCCTGGCCGCCGTTCTTTACAAAGTCAAACTCGGTGCCGGTTTCACCCACTTGGTAGGTGTGGTAGAGCACTTTGACGGCGCCGCCTTCCGCTTCAAGTGCTATCGTTACAGGGCTCTCCTGGGCGTACGCGGCAAAGGTCGACGCGATCAGTGCAATGGCTATAATTCCTCGTTTCATCTAAAACTCCTTCAATAATTTCTTGGTGAAAGATACTGCTCCTGCGCCATTTTTCAAAATCACCTTCCCCTTGCGCAATTAACGTATTTGAGTAAAAGTACAGATATATGGAAAGTTTACCACGCACAGGAATCGGTGAAAAAAGCAGGCTCATAGCGACCATTACCATACTGCTGGTAGCGGGTTTTCTGGGAACAAGTCTCTTCGCCTTCTTCGCGGCCAGAAATTCGCTGCGCGATGAAATAGAGAGGGATTCGTTACCCGCCATGGCGGACTACGTGCACTCTACGCTGCAGCGGGAGCTGGTGCAGCCAATTTTCGTGTCGTCGATGATGGCAAACGACACCTTCCTGCACGACTGGGTACAGAACGGCGAGCAGTCTGAAAGCGCCGTGCTCAGGTACCTCGCCGAGATTCAGAACCGGTACGACGTCTTTACCACGTTCTTTGTGTCCGACAGGACGTCCAGGTATTATCAGGCTGGCGGCATACTCAAGGTCGTCAGCTCCGATGAGCCGCGGGACGTCTGGTACTACCGCGTTCGCAGTATGGAAGACCAGTACGAGCTGAACCTGGATCCGGACATGGCTCACGGCGACGCCATGACCATATTCATCAACTATCGCGTCGTGGATACCAGTGGAACCTTCCTTGGCGCGGCGGGCGTTGGCATATCAGTGGAGCAGATGAACGGTATCGTAGAAGACCTGCGTGCCGGGCATAACACCGCCGCGTACTTCGTGGACGGTAGCGGGCGCATACTCGTCGGGGGGCCGTGCGGCGTATCTCCCGCGCTTACCGTAGGCGACGACGAAGCGCTCTCCGCCGTCGGGGAGTCGGCGATGGCAGCAGGAGGCGGATCGTACCGCTACGCCAGGGGAGGTGCCGAGCGGCTCCTGTACGTAAAATTCTTGCCGGAGCTCGACTGGTATCTGTTCGTGGAACGAACGGAAACCGAGGCGCTGGCGGGTTCCAGCACGGCCCTGCGAGTAAACCTGCTCGTCTTCGCCCTCATAATCGGCCTTGTCCTGCTCGCCACAGCCATGACCATAGACACGTATCAGTCCAGGCTCGAGAGAACGGCGTCGTACGATCAGCTGACCGGCGCTCTGAACCGCATGTCGTTCGCGGTGCTCAGCGACCATGCGGTAAAGGAAGCCAGGCGCAGCGGCGCGCCGTTGTCCGTGGCGTTATTCGACATTGACGACTTCAAGCGCGTCAATGACGAGCGCGGCCATCC
>JAFGUM010000257.1 GCA_016938515.1 Spirochaetales bacterium
CGCGCGTGTCAACGCTATTTTTACCAAATTCGCTACCAAATTCAACGCTTTTCACGCAGACGTAACAATACGTCTATGCCTTCGGCAAAACCGTAGCCAAACGCCCGATTGGTTATGAATTTCGGAGGTTTTTGCAACACTTCCCGGTAGTTTTCTACGTTGGCTACCCCGCACGACAGTGGAAACCGACCAAACATCGGCTCGTCGTTGGGGGAGTCGCCAAAGTACATCACCGACGCCACGTCTATGGTCGGATCGTATCCCAGGCGACTTGAGAGGAAGAATTCTGCCATGGACAGCTTGTTGTAATCGCCAAACCACGCGTTGACGTGTATTGAACTGACCTTGGCCACCGCGCCGCGCTCCTCGCAGTACGCCTTGACGCGCATGGCAAAGTCCAGGTCATAGCGCGGCTCCTCCTCGGCAAAGTCGAGGGCAACGTCAAAGACGCGGTACGGCTGGTCTTTTGCGAGCCTAAGGCCCGGAAAGGCCTTCATGGCAGACTGACCGAGCTCTGTCAACCTGGCACGAACCGTGTGCGGATCCGGGGCGGAACCATGGTAGAGGCAGTCAAGCCTATCGTCTTTCATATAAAGAGCAAAGGCGCCATTTTCCCCCACGACGCCGGCGACGGGCCACTGCCTGGCTATCATATCGCACCACCCCGCTGGCCTGCCGGTAACGGGAATGGCGGCGATACCAGCGGCGGACAGCGCCCACAGCGCGTCGTATGACTCGCGAAGCAGGCGCCCATGTTCCGTTATCGTGTCGTCTATGTCGAAGAGCACGTAGCGGACGCCGCGCGCTTCGTCCGCGGCAAGAGTATCGATAGGCCGCATCGGTCAGGCTTGCGCTGCAGTGATTTTTCTGAACTGCACGACGTAATCCACGAACGAAGCAACGGATAAAAGCGCCGAGACGCAGTACAGGACGAAGACGATGGTAGCCAAAACGCCATCGGCCGCCGCAAACGCGCCAAGCGCCCTGAAGCTCCACAGCGCGAGCGACGCCGCACCGGCCACCATGTAGAACACGGCTTTCGTCTTGCCACCGGGCCTGGCACCCATCGCGACGCCGCGATCGGCCAGAAGCTGCCGCAGGAAGAGCTGGCTAAACTCACGGTAGATGATGATGAGAAAAATCCACAGCGGCATGATGCCCGTATACGCGAAGCATACGAAGTACGTTAGCCTGGCAAAAACGTCGGCAAACGGATCGAACAGCTTGCCAAAGGCGCTTACCGTCTTCATCATGCGCGCCGCCATGCCGTCAAGCAGGTCGGACAGCTCTATAAGCACGAACAGCGACCACAAGAGCGCAACGACGAGCCCGGCCGACAGCCCGGCGCTGATGCCACCCATATATACAGCAAAAAAAACAGGCGCCATCAACAAACGACTGGCAGTAAGCTTGTCTGCAAGATTCATGTCGCGAGTATGGCTATTTGACAGTACAGCTGTCAAGGTTGTATCATGTCGCGAGTACTGGCCACCAGCCAAGATACGGCCAGCAAGGACGCGTATGCTCGCCGAACGGCCAATCCAGGAAGGAAGTTCAAAAACGTCCTCGTCGCTTACCCGCAGTTTTTTGACAATCCTTGTACTGTATCTCGCCATCCAGGGTGCGCTGTTTTCTGCGTACGCCATTCCGCTTGGGTTCTTTGGCGTGTACTTCTGGCGCTTTGCCCTCACTTCCACGGCGTTTCACGCAACCACGTTTGCGCTGTACCTGCTGTTCAAGAACGACTTCGTCATTGAACCATCCGGTGTAGTGCTGGAGCGCGTCAACAGAGCCAACAAGATAACGCTGTTCCGCATCAGTACGCTGCCTACAATCTTGTTCGTACTGCTCGCCAGCAAGGACTACCCGATGCGCTTCGAGCTGGTAGCGCTCGTAGCCATCGTTTTTGCCACCGATTTTCTCGATGGGTACGTGTCGCGTCGAGACAAGGAAACGACCCGCATCGGCAAGATGATGGATTCAGCCGGAGACTACTCGCTGCTGTTTGTCATCAGCGTCGTCTTTCATTATTATCGGATTATACCAACGTGGTTCCTGTGGTTGCTCGTGTTCAGACTCGCGGGCCAGGGAGTCATGGTTCTGGCCGTGCTGGCCGTAAAGAAGCGGATAACTCCCAGGACGTCGTTTCTGGGCAAGGTAACCGTAGCGGCAACCATGGTGCTGTACGCGTTCGAGCTACTGCGCTTCGTGGCGGACATTCCGCCCGTAACGTACGAAGTGCTCGAATACATCGTTGGCGCTATCATCGCGGTATCTGTCGTGGACAAGGTTCTGCTCATGGTGCGGGATCTACAATCGAAGCTACCGGAACCGCCTGGCACGGGCAGGCTCAACTCAACACTATCTGGAGACAAGCATGTCGATGATTAAGAGCGCTCTCGAGATCGCACTCGAACGAACCAAGGACATCAAGGCCGACCCCAAGGCCCTTGCCATCAACGAAGCCCGACAGGAGGGCAAGAAGCTGGCCGGGGAATACCTCAACGCCCCGGACGAAGTAGACTTTGCGGAGCTTTTCTCAAAAATAGCCAAAGACAAGAAGGAATACGTTCGGGAAGGGGCTTTTGACGTCTTTGCGGCTCGGATACAGCTGCCGCTCAGCACGCTGGCGAGTCCGGAAACGGAACTGGCACCCCTCGCCGCGGGGCTCAAGGCGCTGAATACGGTTCCTTTTGGCGAGAAAAAGATGCAGGCGATTTTCGACCAGCTCGGCGGCTTTCTGTCTCAGTACCTCGAAGACGCCAAGCGCGTCGAGGAAGCCATACGCAAGCAGTACGCGCCGAGGCTCAAGCAGAAAGAGCAGGAGATGTCAGCCAGGATGGGGCGCCCCGTGCGGATAGACCCCATGAACGACCCGGAGTTCGCCGCGTTCTACAAGCAGAACGTCGGGCAGATGCGCGCCCAGTACCAGGACGCCCTGGACAAGGCCAAAGCCGACCTGGCAGCGCTGTGCGGGAAAAAGCCTGACTAGGAGCCAGCCTGACTAGGAGCCAGCCGGACGACGGGCCATCCGAACGGCGAGCAAAGCCACGTCTGACGGGCGGACGCCGGGTATTCTCGACGCTTGCCCGAGCGACAGCGGCTGTACCGCCATGAGCTTTTCCACTGACTCAGCGGACAAGCCCGGCACCGCGCTGTAGTCGAAGTCGCTGGAAAGCCGCGTACCGTCGAGCTTGCCGAGCCTGGCCGACAAGCGCTCTTCCTTGGCCACGTAGCCCTCGTAACGCAGATCCAGCAGTATACCGAGCACCCACGACGCGGGGTAAGAAGCGACACCGGGTTCTATGGCGGCGACGTCCAGCTCCGCTACGCGCGGATCACGCAGCGCCCGCGATAGTTCCTCGCCAACGTGCGGGGCGAATACGGCGTCGCGCTCCGCGTCTGCCTGGGAAATTTTACGGGCGCGCAGCAGTTCCCTGACGGCGTCCATCGCGCGCAGCTTGCGCTCGAAGCGTTCGGCTCTCTCACCGCTTACGAGCCCGACGCGGGCGCCAAGCGGCGTCAGGCGGCGGTCCGCCGTATCGTGACGCAGCGCGAGGCGGCGCTCGGCCCTGCTCGTGAACATGCGGTACGGCTCCTTGGCGCCAAGCGTCACGAGGTCGTCTATCAGCACGCCGGTGTACGACTCGGCGCGGGACAGTATGAGCGGTTGCGCGCCCGTAATGGCCAGCGACGCGTTGATACCCGCGACGATGCCCTGCGCGGCGGCCTCTTCGTACCCGGAACTGCCATTCGTCTGCCCCGCCATGTACAGGCCGGCCATGCGCTTTGATTCCAGGCTCGCGTACAGGTCCACCGGATCAACGTAGTCGTACTCCACCGCGTAGCCGGGGCGCACGACGTATGCCTCCTCGAACCCTTCCATCGTATGTATAAACTCCACCTGAACGCTCTCGGGCAGCGACGACGACAGGCCGTTGAGGTACAGCTCGTCGGTGTACAGACCCTCTGGCTCGACGAAAATCTGGTGGCGGTTCCGGGTAGGAAACTTGACGACCTTGTCCTCGATGCTCGGGCAGTACCGAGGACCCTTGCCGGTAATGTCGCCGGAGAAAAGCGGCGAGTGGTGTATATTCGCGTTGATGATGGCGTGAGTGCGCTCGTTGGTGTACGTGATGCGGCATGGCACGTCCGGGCCGGTGGCTTCGTCGTTCATGAACGAAAACGGTTCGCGGTCCGCGTCGCCGTGCTGTAGTTCCAGCGCGTCGAGGTTGACGCTGTCGGCCTTGACGCGGGCCGGGGTGCCAGTCTTCATGCGCCCCACGGGGAAGCCGGCCGCGCGCAGCCACGTTCCCAGGCCCTTGGCCGCCGACTCGCCCAGCCTGCCCGAGTCCGCGCGGTGCTCGCCTATGAAGATGCGCCCTTCCATAAAAGTGCCAGACGCGATGATGACGGCGCGCGCGCCTATCCGATTGCCGCGCTCGGTACTGACGCCTTCTACCCGGGTTCCATCCGCGGATACGATGAGGCCGGTTACGGTATCCATGAATATGCGCAGGCCAGGCTGACGCTCCAGCGCGGTGCGGGCGGCGGCGGCGTAGGCCATCTTGTCGGCCTGCGCGCGTGGCGCCTGCACGGCCGGCCCACGCGAGCGGTTGAGCAGCCGGTACTGTATCGTCGTCGCGTCGATGAGCAGCCCCATCTCGCCGCCGAGCGCGTCTACCTCGCGCACCAGGTTGCCCTTGGACAGGCCGCCGATGGCCGGGTTGCACGACATACGCCCTATCGTGTCGGGGTTCTGCGTTACGAGAAGCGTGGAGCGGCCGAGCCTGGCAGCCGCCAGAGCGGCTTCTATGCCGGCGTGTCCACCCCCCACGACGATTACTTCATAGTCCATATAGCGCGTACCATCCATTACTTGCCAACGCAAAAGTTAGAGAACAACGATTCAAGCACGTCCTCGCTCGTCGTCTCGCCCGTTATCTCGCCGAGCGCCTCGAGAGCAGAAGCTATATCGACAGCGGCCATGTCCACCGGCTCGCCCGCCTCCACGGCTACCGCCGCGTCTTCGAGCGAAGCGGCGGCGCGAAGCAGCGCGTCGCGGTGCCTGGCGGTGCCGACGCGCACGGTGCCGGCCGCCAGTGCCGCCGTCGCGGCTTCACCACCCGTCAGCGCTGCCCGTATCGCCACCGCCAACTCGGCTTCACCGTAGCCGCTCGCCGCGGATACGCCTATCCAGCCATCGGGAGGAAGCAGAGCCGCCTCTTCGTCCACCTTGTTCCACGCGAGCACCGCGCCGGGGTTGTCCGCAACAAAGCGCTCGTCCTCGCCGGTAATCCCGATGGTGGCGTCGACGACGTAGACCACGGCGTCCGCGCCGCCGGCTACGAGCAGCGAGCGCCGCACGCCTTCTGCCTCCACCGGATCTACGCTGTCCCGCACACC
>JAFGUM010000258.1 GCA_016938515.1 Spirochaetales bacterium
GCGACGGCTCCGGCGGCTTCCGGCGGGCTTTCGAGCGCGCCCGGAGCCAAGGACAAAGCCTGAAAACCGGTACAGCTCCGCGGTTTTTCTGCGAGCACTGCGGAGCCGAGGTTGGACGCGACGACAAAGCGTGCCCCGTTTGCGGGCGGTTTTTCTCGGCGGTTCGCTGTCCGCGTTGCGGCTTCTCGGGGCCAGCTTCGCGCTTTTCCGACGGATGCCCAGTATGTGGCTACAGCGAGCCGCCTGACGCGGGGTGGCCAGAATATTCAGACAACGCCGACAGCCGGGGCAAAGCCCTGGCGGATCCCCTGCCCGTGTGGGTGTGGGTGGCCGCCGTGGGCGTGTTGATAGCCGCGATTGTCGCGATCGCGTCAGTTATATGAGTAGCAGCTCAGTCTTGATCCTTGTACCCGGCGCGCAGCAGCGTTGACTTGCCTCGGGTAAGGTCCAGATCGTAGATGTTGAAGTTCGTTTTGATGTCAAAACCCGGGAGCCGTACCGCGAAATTGAGCGACGCCGACCCTTCCTCTCCCGAGGTGATGCGATGGAACACGCCGGTAGGCCAGACGAGCATGCCAGGGCCATCGTACACGACTTCTCCGTTGTGGATGATCCGCTCTGGTTCTACGATGAACGATTCCATACGGTCGTATTTCTTGGTGTAAATGTCTACGCTTCTGGAACCGTGCAGCACGAGGAGGTTGTCCTCTTGATACGGGTGCATGTACCAGGGGCGATCGACGTCCCCTATCGACCCGGGTGATAGGGCGAAACGCTGGTGTACTACGCGGTCTATGCCTTCTATGTGAGGCAGAAATTCCATGGGCACGATGTCAAACGAGACTCCTTCGGTCCTGCGAAAGGCTTTTAACTCTATGATCCTGTAAAAGCCCTCAACCTCTTCGATTACGTGCTTGGCCATTGGTTCTCCCTTCGTGGGGCGTTATAATGCCCCTGCCTCGGGCTGTGATGCCCTGAATTCCAGCGTATCTCCGCGAGCTGCAACGTCTAGTGTAGTCCCGCGGGCTACCGAGCCAATAATGCCAGAAAGCGGCACGGACACGAGCCGCCTGTACGCCCTCTGAAGATCCCTGACGCCAAACTCCCTGGAGAAGCCAGCAGCCAGGAGCGAGTCGAGTGCTTCCGGCGAGAAAGAGAGCGTAACGCCGTACTCCCGGAGCAGATTGGCGTTGGCATCCCTGAGTATGGTGTCCCGGAGGATTACAAGGGCATCATCCCGGTTGAGAGCCCTGAATGGCACAATGGCGTCGAAGCGATTGAGCAGCTCCACGGGAAAAGCCCTGCGCAAGGCTACCATCGGGGCGCGGGCGTCTGCATCGTCACGCGTATCCGACGAGAAGCCGAGAGCCTGCCCCCCTTCGCCGCCAACGTTGCAGGTCGCCACTATGGTCAGCGAAGAGAACGACAACGAACGCCCCGTAGCGTCAGTTGCCCTTCCCGCGTCGAGAATCTGCAGGAACAGCCGGTGCACCTGGGGGTGCGCTTTCTCAAACTCGTCCAGCAGCAGCACACCGCCAGCGCACGATTCTATTGCCCGGGTCAACAACGGCGCGTCGTCGTAGCCGATATACCCCGGGGGCGCTCCGAGTAGACGAGCCGCGGTATGGGCATCCGAGAACTCGCTCATGTCTATGCGGAACAGGGCGTCGTCGCGCCCGGACAGCGCCCGGGCCAGCCGCTCAGCCAGAGCGGTCTTGCCAACGCCGGTAGGCCCGGTGAGCAGGAACGCTCCGTCAGGTCTCTCGCTCCGTGGATCGAGACGCATTTTTGCTACGCGTACCGCCTGGGCTATGGCGCGCACCGCGCCATCCTGCCTGAGCACATCTCGCGATATTGCGGCTTCCAGGCCAGCCAGGCCGCTGGCTTCGTCGAGGCCAGGTTCCACGACGACGTTGGCAATATCCTGAACCGCGTCGAGTAGTCGGGCTTCCGCCAGCTCTTTTTCTCCGGAGAACAGCGCCTTGGCCGCCGCCCGGTCCAGAACGTCGAGGGCCTTATCGGGGAAGCGCTTCATGGGCAGGTACCGCCTCGCGACCTCTACCGATCGAGCGCGCACCGCTTCGGAAATGGATACGCCAAAGTGGGCTTCGAGGCGAGGCGCGACGCCGGAGACGATGCGAGCGAGCGCTGCCTGGTCTGGCTCTTTGATCAACACGGTCTGGAAGCGCCTGAGCAGGGCGGAATCTTTCTCGAGGTACCGCGTATAGTCGCTCGCCGTCGTCGCTCCGATGCAGCGGATCTTTCCTGAGGACAGGGCGGGTTTGAGTACCTCCGAGATGGGGTTGTTGGCAAAAGCCGGCACTATCTGATGTATCTCGTCTATGAACAGAAAGGCGTCTGGCAACTCTGAAGCCGCCTCGACGAGCTGGTTTACGTTTTCTTCGAGTGCCCCGTGCAGCGTTGTTCCGGCGAGCAGCTCTGATACGCGAACCTCGAAGATGCGCGCGGAGGCGAGGCGTTTTGGTACTGCCCCGGCCTTGATCCGCATGGCGAGTCCCTGAACCAGGGCGGTCTTTCCGACACCGCTTTCGCCGATGATGAGCGGGTTGGGTTTCCAGTACTTGAGCAGTACCGACGTCAACGCGTCGAGCTCTTCATCGCGACCGAAGATCGGGAAATCCGCGTCGGGGCCCGTCAGCTCGTCGCCAAATCGCAGCAAGGCTTCTACCGCCTCGCTTGAGCGCGTCCTCGGCCCCATGTCAGGAAGATCTATCTCGTCTTCCGGGATAGAAAGAGCTGGTGCGGCTTCCAGCCGGAAGAAGGGTGCCAGTTCCTTCTTGATTGTAGGCCAGGCGGCTTTGATGAGGTGCGCGGGTTCAACCTTGGCATCGCCCGCAAGAGCTTCCGCTTTGTCCAGAATGGAGCGAAACTCGCCTGAAATCTTGATGGGGCCGTCTATCTCCCTGGGGACGCTCGACTCGATGCGGTTGTTGAGCGATTTGACGAGTTCGACGTCTATTACGGCGTTGTTGTTTTTTGCTATGGCGATAATATCTGGCAGGTCGAACAGCACCAGGGCTTCGGCGAGATCCCGGTAGCCTGTTTCACCCACCGCGCCGCGCAACGCTATGTCCTGGGTTTTTACGAGGACGCTGAGCGCGCTTTCGGAATATTTGTCGTATCTCGACATGCTCACTCCTCGAATCTGATAACGCCTGGAGCTTCCGCCGCCAGCGTGATCCTGTCAATACCGGCCGCGCGCAGGATGCGATCAGCCTTGCGTATATTGTCGGCGGCTTCTTCCGCGTCGTCCAGGGAGGCGGTAGCGCCCGCTATGGCCGTAGCGATGGCTTCGTGATACTCGTCTATGATCTGTACGAGGCCGTTGAGGCACCTAAGAAACTGCTTGGGTGTAAGCGTCGCGTCCTCAAGCGGAAACTCGACTATGGCCCGTATTTCTCCGTCCCGTTCATCGTACTCGTACTTGATAAGCTTGGAACGCCAGCACACGCCGAGCAGGATTCTAAACACCTCCGAGGCGTTTGGCCCGTCGGGCGGATAGTGGTAGAGGTTTGGCGCCATAAGCTTAAAATATTCGCCATTTTCTTCTATGCGGGCAATAATGAAGACGCTGGGGTCCCCCTCCTGATCCCGGTACAGGTCGGTAGCAAAGCTCGTGCGTATGTAGTCGTCGTGCAGGCTGAATTTCAATCCTTCTGCGACCATGTACGACTCAAGTGTAGACAGCGTTATTGCCACGCGGCATTCTCCTGCTTCTTATCAGACTCTACGTATAGTATACAGAACTATACCGGTACGATGAAGGGTACAATTAAAATATCAGCATTTGGTACCATGCCAGCACCGTTGCCATTTCGTCTGCTTGTACGATATGACGTGCGCCGGCATACTGTACGCATGTCCACTGCACTGCTACCACGCGTTGCTACGCACTGTGTTATTCCCGCCGCGGGTCGTTCGTCTCGCATGGGCGCCTGGAAACCCATGATGCCGTGGGGCAGTACCACCGTATGCGGAACCGTAGTAGACGCGGTGCTCGCGGCTGGGCTGATTCCCCTCGTCGTCGCAGGGTATCGCGCCGAAGAGCTGACGGCGTGGTTTTCTGCCCGACCGGAGGTCGTCGTGGTTCAGAATCCCGCGTGGGAACGAGGGATGCTCGGCTCCATCAGGGTAGGTGTCGAGGCCGCAATGGGACCACTGGCGGACTCCGGGGGCTTTCCCGCCGGTGTTTTCGTGGCGCTTGCCGATATGCCCCGCGTGCCGGTGCGATCATTCGCGGCTCTGGCGAGGGTCGCCTCTGCGCAAGATCCGACGCACAACCGCGTGGTATTCGCCTCGCGTGACGGCCAACTGGGTCACCCCGTGTGGATACCCCGCGTCTTTTTTGCGGGACTCGCGTCTCTGGACCCGGACGCCCGACTGAGAAACCATCTCCTGGAACTACCCTGGGTATCAGCCGAAGTGGACGATGACGGCATTTTTGTTGATATCGATACCCCCGACGCGTACGAGGCTCAAAGCTTGCGGGGCTAGCGCGCGTGTGCTACGATCGCATTCATGAAAAGACACACAATTATTCTCGCGGCGGCTCTCGTAGCGGTCGCTTCGCCGCTATTGGCGCAGGTTCCTTCCCGGGTAGTTATGGGTGGCAAGGCGGTAACTATGGTTGCCGACGTCGTATACGCATTTCCGAGTGCGAGGTCTCGCGTCGTGGCAGTGGGGGGGACAGACCAGGGGCTCGGAGTTTTCCTGGGCGCGGTGCACCCGGGATTTTCGAGCTTGCCTCCCTTTGACAGGCAAGCAGGCATAGAAGCCTACGCGGCGTTCAATCCAGACCTCGTCATTCTCAAGTCCAGTCTTAAAAAAAGCCTGGGAACCGGGCTTGAAACGCTGGGAATACAGACGGCGTACCTGTCCCTGGAGACTCCGGAAGACTATTACAAAGACCTTGCCGCCGTCGGCCGGGTCTTTGGCGATAGCGCCAGGGCTGCTCTGCTCGTATCGTATTATCGTGGTGTGGTTGAAACGGCCGCTACAGCCGCGGCTACGGCGCTCCGTACCGGGGTAGCCCGGAAACCCCGCGTATTGCTCGCGCAAGCCGCGGGAGATGGTTTTGAAGTGCCGCCGGACGGCTGGATGCAGAGCCTGCTCGTTGAACTGGCCGGGGGTATCCCCGTATGGAAAGGCGCCAATCCCGCGGGCGGCTGGGCCAAAATAGGGCCTGAGCAGATAGCGGCGTGGGATCCTGACGTCTTTATCGTGGTTTCGTACAGGGAGCCGGCTACGGCCGTTGCGGCCAGAACAGCCGCCGATTCTCGCTACGCTGGCCTCAGGGCGGCTAAAAACGGTACGCTCGTCGGTTTTGCCCAGGATTTTTTATCTTGGGATCAGCCCGATACCCGCTGGGGGCTCGGTCTCCTGTGGCTGAGCAATCTTCTGTACCCCGGGGCCATACCAGGCTACTCGGCTGAAGCTGAAGCTCGGCGCTTTTTTCAGCTGTTCTACGACCTTGACGCGGCGTCTTTTGACGCGAACGTACGGCCCCGCTTGCGCGGCATCTCACGTTGATAATAACGGCACGGCAGCGTGTGCCGGCAGATCGTAGAGGCGTACGCAGGATAGCCGTAGCCGTAGTACTGCTCGCCCTTGTATCTGGCGCATCTCTTTTGTTCGGGCGGTATCCGGCACCAGGATTCATACATCCCCGGACGCTCTTTGATGATCCACTGGCGTTCAGGGTCATGGTGATGATACGGCTGCCGCGGGTGATAGGCGCCTTGCTCCTTGGGGCGACCCTCGGGGCATCGGGCGCCGCCTTGCAGTACGTGTTCGCCAACCCGCTCGTTGACGCTGGCTTTCTGGGCGTTTCCCAGGGTGCTTCATTCGGCGCCGCGCTCGCGCTGGTGCTGGGAGGAGGCGCGTCGGCACTGTTTGGTTCGGCTTTTGGTTTCGCGCTGCTCGCGCTGGCAATGTCGGTGACGATGGCGAGTCGCATACGGTTCGGCGGTGCCGTGCTCAGGCTCATCCTGTCTGGCATGGCAGTGTCGGCGTTCTTTTCTGCGCTCGTCGCCCTGCTCAAGTACGGTGCCGATCCCCTCTCTACGCTGCCGGAGATAACCTACTGGCTGATGGGCGGCCTGTCCGGTACGAGCTGGAAGACGCTGATGGTAACGTCACCGCTGGCCCTGCTCTCTGTGGCCACGTTGATTTCGCTGCGCTGGCGTACCGCACTCCTGTCACTGGACGAGGCGACAGCTTCTTCTCTGGGTGCCAGGCCCAGGCTAGAACGCTCCATTGTACTCGCCGCAGCGGCCGCCGGGGTAGCCGCCGTTACGGCTATGGCGGGTGTCGTTGCCTGGGTCGGGCTCATCGTACCCCATTTGGCACGGATAGCCCTCGGGGGAGAAGGATCACCCGCCGTTCCGGGCGCCGCGGTACTTGGGGCCGGCTTTGTGGTGCTGTGCGACGCTGTGTCACGCGGATTGTTTCCGGGGGAGCTGCCGCTCGGTGTTACCACGTCGCTCATAGGCACCGCGGCATTCTTCGCGTTGCTGGCAAGCCGCCGCGTCAACGTGGAACGGGGGTAAACGTGCGCTTTGAGGACGTGTCGTACCGTTATAAAGGTGAAAGCTCCATGGCGGTAGCGGGCTTTTCGATGGAACTGAAGCAAGGTTCTGTCGTAGCGCTGCTCGGACCAAATGGTTCCGGCAAGTCAACGGTGCTCGGCATGGGGGCCGGGTGGCTCAGGGCCAGCTCTGGTAGCGTCCAGCAGGATGGCTCGGTTGCATTTCTGCCACAGACTGAACGCCTGGCTTTTGCCTTTACCTGCGTTGAGTACGTGTCTTTTGGCAGGGCTCCTCACCTGCCGTACCTGGCCCTGCCTTCCAGAGACGACGAGGAGCGTTCACTCGGGGCTCTAGCCGCGGTGGGAATGGAAAACCGGGCCAGGCGGCGTATAACAGCGTTGTCCGGCGGGGAGTTGCAGCTGGTAAGGATAGCGCGAGCCCTGGTGCAGGAAGCTTCGTACGTCTTGCTCGACGAGCCGAGTGACATGCTCGATCCGGCTCACGTCGCGACCATTGGAACTACAATCAGGCGCTTGGCCGATTCGGGCGTAGGCGTTCTTCTGTCTACGCATGACCTGGGCTTTGCCATCGATACCGCTGATGAAGCCGTGTTGATGCGCGAGGGTACAATTCTCGCAACCGGTCGCGTTGCGGAGGCACTAGAGTGTGCCGCGCTGGGAGAGCTGTACGGGACGCCGTTCCGCATGGCTTCCATCCCGACGCCGGCGCGCCAGAACTAAAACTGGTGGCTCAGGGAAGGTTGTCGCGCTCCATGTCCAGCAGCGCCTGTTTTCTTTCCAGCCCGCCACCGTATCCACCTGGTGACCCGTCTGCGTTTACCACGCGATGGCACGGCACTATGATGGCTATCCGGTTGACGCTATTGGCGGCACCGACGGCCCGTGAAGCTCCGGGAGAGCCTATCGTCTTGGCTATATCGCCGTAGCTTCTCGTCTCGCCGTATGGGATCGAGAGCAGTGCCTTCCAGACGCGCTCCTGGAATGGCGAACCCGGCAGGGCGAACGGGATCGTAAAGGTTCGTAGCGCTCCGCCAAAATACCGGGAAAGCTGTCGTGACGTCTCTTGCAGAAGGCTATTATCACCAGGGGCTATAGGAAGCCTGCTCGTGCGGCGAAGCGTCGCTATCTGGGCTTCTATCGCGCGGCGGTCAGAAAAATCCAGAAACCGCAAGGCGTTTGAATCCGCTCCCGCTACCATGGGGCCCAGAGGCGTTTCCATCCACCCGAGGCGGATGAACTCAACGCCGGCGGCGGGTTTGTCAAACAACCCCCCGAACGATCCCAGGAACCCATTAAAGTCTGTTGCCGCGCCCATGGCGGTCGAAGAGGCCGTGTTTGAACGAGATGCCACGTTTATCATGGTTATATAATAGCAGGCAAATCGTGGCGGTGCCATAGGTGATCAGCGCCGGGCGCCGACTTTACCGTATCATGGCGCCCGGGTATACTGCTGTCATGTCCTTTGTCCACCTCCACGTACACAGCGATTATTCCCTTCTGGATGGCGCGGCCAGCGTTCAGGGGCTCGTCAAGAAAGCTGTCGAGTTTGGTATGCCAGGTCTTGCCATAACCGACCACGGCAACATGTTCGGCGCGCTCAAATTTTACAAGGAATGCGTCAAAGCCAGGATAAACCCGATCATCGGTAGTGAGTTTTACGTGGCAGGAGCCAGCCGCAAGGATAAAACAGGCACCGAGAGCGGAAACAAGTACTACCACCTCGTGCTCCTTGCCAGAAACGAGCAGGGGTACCGCAACCTTGCCAAGCTGTCTTCACGCTCGTACACCGAGGGTTTCTACTACAAGCCACGCATAGACTGGGAGTTGATAGAGGAATACCACGAGGGGCTCATCTGCTCTACCGCGTGCGTGGCCGGAGAGGTGCCGCAGCTCATCCTGCTGGGCAGGGTAAGCGACGCTGAACGCGTTGCCGGCAGGTACCGAGACCTGTTCGGCGCAGAAAACTACTTCCTGGAACTGCAGGATCATGGGATGGACGAAGAAGCCCGCGTAAACCGGGAGCTCGTGCCCATGGCCAGAAGGCTTGGCGTCAAGCTTATTGCCACCAACGACGCGCACTACCTGGAGCGCACCGATGCGGCCGCTCACGATGCCCTCCTGTGCATAGGAACCAACCGCAAGCTTTCAGATCAGAACCGTATGCGATTTCCTGGTTCTGATTTTTACCTCAAGAGCCCCGACGAGATGGCTGCCCTGTTTCGTGAAGTGCCCGAAGCCGTTGCCAATACCCTGCTCGTCAATGAAATGGTCAACGTCAAGATTCCACTGCCAGGACCGTTGCTGCCGGAATTTGCCATACCATCGTTCTATAGCGACGAGCACGACCGGCAGGCAGACCCGGAGGTGGAAAACGTAAAGGCCTTCATCGCCGCCATGTCAGATGACGACGTGTGCAAGCCCAACCCCTCGTACGGCGTGGTGCCCACCGCGGAATTGGCACCGGGGGTGCGCACTGCTCTGGCGGAGCGGCTGGCTACGCCTGTTACGCGGTACTTCATCTGGGCGGGCTATCGCGGACTGGCAAGACGATACCCCGGCTACGGTGAAGAAATAAGAAAACGACTCGATTACGAGCTTGCCACCATCATCTTGATGGACTTTGTAGGGTACTTTCTGATAGTTGCAGATTTTATCAACTGGGCCAAGGATCACGGTATTCCCGTTGGCCCTGGGCGCGGTTCGGGGGCTGGCTCGATTGTCGCTTATTCCCTGAGGATAACCGACATAGAACCACTGCGTTACGGCCTGCTCTTTGAGCGCTTTCTCAATCCTGAACGCGTATCGATGCCCGACTTCGACGTGGATTTCTGCTTCGAGCGACGGGGCGAGGTTATAGACTACGTGACGCAGACCTACGGCGGCGACAGGGTGGGGCAGATCATCACCTTTGGAACGCTCAAGGCCAAGGCTGTGCTCAAGGATGTGGCTCGCGCGCTTGACCTGTCTGTAGAAGAATCCAACGCCATCACGAAGCTCGTACCGGATGATCCAAAGATGACGCTGGCCAAGGCGTTCGAGATGGAGCCTAAACTCGCGGAGCTGGCGGAGAATCCCCGGTACCAGGAACTCTTCGAAATGGCGCGGAAGCTGGAGAACAAAAACCGGCATACGAGTTTCCACGCGGCGGGTATTGTCATAGGCAAGGGGCCGTTGGCAGACTACGTGCCGCTATTCAAGGATTCAAAAACAGGCATCGTGGCCACGCAGTACACGATGGACTTGCTAGAGGAGTGCGGCCTCGTAAAGATGGATTTTCTGGGTCTCAAGACGCTCACGCTCATTCAGAACACGCTCCGCCTGATGAAGCGGCGCGGGATTGACATGGTAGAAGAAGCCATTCCCGAAACAGACGACAAAACCTTTGCCATGCTCTGCGAAGGCAGGAGTACGAGCGTCTTCCAGTTTGAGTCCGATGGTATGCAGGGGATACTCAGGCAGGCCAAGCCTGGTCGCATAGAAGACCTTATAGCTTTGAACGCGTTGTACCGGCCAGGCCCGATGGACAATATACCGCAGTTTGTAGACTGCAAGCTCGGAAGGAAGCCCATCCGGTATCCACATCCGTCCTTGAAGTCAATACTTGAGGAGACGTACGGCGTAATTGTGTACCAGGAACAGGTAATGCAGGCTACGCAGATTCTGGCTGGCTATACGCTCGGCGGCGCCGACATACTCAGGCGCGCGATGAGCAAGAAAAAAACAGATGAGATGGCCAGGCAGCGCGCCCTGTTTACCGAGGGATGCGCCGTAACGCAGGGTATACCAGCCAAGGACGCCAACGAAATCTTTGACCTCCTTGAAAAATTCGCCGGATATGGCTTCAACAAGAGCCACGCGGCGGCGTATTCTGTCGTCGCGTACCGCACTGCGTGGCTCAAGGCCAACTACCCGGCAGAGTACATGGCGGCCAATCTCACCAACGAAATAAACAATACGGAAAAGCTGACGCAGTACATCGCCGAAGCGAAGGCGATGGGGATAGCTCTCGTCGCGCCTGACATAAATAAATCAGAGGCTACGTTTTCGGTGGTTGACGGCTCCATAGTCTATGGTCTCATCGGCGTTAAGGGTGTTGGCGAGGGCGTCGTCGAGGCAATCGTTCAAGAGCGCTCCAAAGCCGGGGAGTACCTGGATTTTCTTGATTTTCTGGAACGCGTTGGCGTCCGCTCCATGAACAAGCGAGTCATCGAGACGCTCATCCAGGCTGGCTGTTTCGACGCTATGGGTCGTGGGCGCGCCGAACTCGTACTCAACCTTGAGCGCGCGTACGACTACGCGCAGAAGAAGGCGGAAGCTGGCGCTTTCGGGCAGGCAAGCCTGTTTGAGGCGTCTTCCGAAGAAGAGTTTCCGCCATTCAGGTTCGAGCCTACGGCCGAGCCGCCGCGCGCCGAAATCCTGCGGATGGAAAAGCAGCTGCTCGGGTTCTATTTTTCTGGCCATCCGCTCGACGAGTTCAAAGATCTGTACGACAAGTGCTGCGACGTTGATTTCAAGCACCTTGACAGGTCATCGGCGGATCGGGAGTACACGCTCGTGGGACAACTCGTTGAGTGGCGGGAAATCTTGACGCGCAAAGGCAAGAAAATGGCCTTTGGCAAGGTTGAGTGCTATGGTGGTACTATCGATATAGTCGTATTCGCTTCTACCCTCGAAGCCAACCCCGGCCGTTTTGCCGTAGATGCCATAGTGTTCCTCAAGGGAACCATAGACATGGGGCGCGAAACGCCGAGCTTCAAGGTAGACCGCCTCGTGGAGGCTTCCGAGCTCAAGGAGAAAAGCTATCGCACCATGCACATCGTACTGACCGCGGTGCGGGCAGAAAAGGATCTTGAGCCTCTGCGCGACATACTGTTTGGCTCGAGCGGACAGTGCGGTGTCATGCTGCACGTTCGCGACGCCGGCACCGAGGTAGCCGTAAAGGCTCACTCGCAGATACGCTGCTCGCCCCGCCCCGACCTCGTAGATCGCCTGCGCGAGGCACCCGCGGTCGCGGAAGTCTGGCTGGATTGAAGGCAGCCTGGTTGTGGCTTCGACAAAAACATCGATGTGGAGTAGTATAGTCTGATCATGGGAGTTTCATCGTACAGCTCGTACCTCAAGACCATTCCAGTAAACCCGAGCATAGCCGCCAGGGTTCTAGAGATGGTGGAAAA
>JAFGUM010000259.1 GCA_016938515.1 Spirochaetales bacterium
ACCATCAAGCTGGTCGGCGACCGGTACCGGCTGCCGCGGGAAGGGCGCGTCGTGCTGTTCCGTGGCGTTCATGGGCGAGACATGTCGGATCGCATTTTTGGCCGCATCCTGCACAGGTTGCCGCCAGGATCACTGCTGGGGCTCGATGGGTACAACGTGCTCTTCACGGTGGCCAACTACCGCATGGGGCACCCGCTGTTCGTGGGCACCGACGGATTGCTGCGCGACGCGGGCGGAGCCCACGGACGGTTTCCGAGCCGCTCGGTGTTCTGCGAGGCGCTGGAACTGGTTGTGTCCAGGCTCGCAGAGCTGGAACCCTCCCGGGCTGCCTTCTTCTTGGACTCGCCCGTCTCGTCGAGCGGAGACCACGCCGCGGCGATTCGACAGGCTTGCGTCGAAGCTGGTATCAACGCTACGGTGACCGTTGCCGTATCTGCTGACCCGCTGGTTCGCGACTACGTAGGCGACGCGGTGGCGACCGCTGACTCGGCCATCGTCCTGGCCGCGCGGGTTCCCGTCTACGATCTGGCGCGGGACGTACTGGAGCGGCGCTTTTGCGTCCGGTTCTTTGAACTACGGGAAGTAATAAATAAATAGCATTAGTGCAACTTGGTTCCGCGCCGTACTGTGGACGAGTGGTGTCTGTTCATGTCAGGATGGGCGGTGCTGGTATCACCACGAATACCGGGAGGAACGATGCAGAAACCGACCCTCGACACCATCAAGGGAGTCGCCCTCGTCAACGTCGCCACCTGTGCGTGGGCGACGAATATCATAATCGGGCGCTACCTGAGCGGGCAGATCGGGCCGCTCACCCTTACGGCGTCCCGCTACGTCGTCGCGTCGGTCGTGTTTGCGTTGCTGCTGCGGGGCAAGGCGCCCGAGGAACGAAAGCCGGGCGTCGACCTGCGCCTGCTCATCGCGATGGCGCTTACCGGCGTCGTCGCGTTTGCGCCACTGCTGTACCTGGGGCTCAGGTTCACCACGGCGGTCAATGGTACGCTGATGAACGGCCTGGGTCCATTGCTGACCGGGTTGTTCGCAGCGCTGCTCATCAAGGAGCCCTTTACGACTCGGCAGATAATCGGGTCGGTGGCGGCTCTCGCCGGCGTCGTCGTGCTGCTGTCAGGTGGCGTCGCTGCGTCTGGCGGCATAGGTGTAAACCCCGGCGACCTGCTTATACTCGTGGCGGTGACCATGTGGGCGCTGTACTCGGTCGCGGTGAGGAAGGTGGTCAAGCACCGCTCGCCGCTATCAGCCACCGCGCTGTCCATTTTTCTGGGCTTGCCGCTGCTCATTGTCGCCGCCATCGTCGAGTCTTCCTCCAACCCGGCGCAGTGGACCCCAGCCCTCGCGGGCACCATCATCTACCTCGGTGTGGTTCCCGCGGCTCTCGGCTTCTTCAGCTGGAACGCGGGCATCAAGTACCTGGGAGCCGGCGGCGCTATGGTCTTCTACAACACCTTGCCGCTGTACGGCGCGCTGTTCGGCTTCCTGTTCCTCGGTGAGACGCTTGGCCCGGCTCACCTGGCTGGAGGCGCCTTGATTCTGTCGGGAGGACTCGTCGCGGCTACAAGAAAGAAAACGGCGCTGTCTTGACTATAAAATCCGCAGATTTCGTAGCGTTTCTTGCCATTTGCATGAAACGCGATAAACTGCAGAGTCAATAATAAAGGATCGAATGATGAACGTATCTGTTCCCGAAAAGCCTCTCGTTAGCAGTTACTGGGTCATTCCCGGCAAGCTGCTCGCCGGTGAGTATCCCCGCGAGGTTGCGGACTCCGCGTCCAGAGCTAGACTCGAGGCGATGATCCTGGCCGGGATCAGCACCTTCATAGACCTCACCACGCCCCGCGACGGGCTGGAACCGTATGCGGACTTACTCGATGCCGTCTCCAGGGGACACGCCAAAAGAATGTCCTTCGGTATCGATGACATGTCGGTGCCGTCGAGTCCGCGGCTGATGAAATCCATCCTCGACACCATAGACCGTGAGCTGGCTGCCGGGCATGGTGTGTACGTACACTGCTGGGGCGGCATAGGCAGGACAGGCACCGTCATCGGATGCTGGCTTAAACGGCACGGCCGTGATGATCTGCCACAACTCTGGAAAACCAACCCGAAGTCAAAACAGTATCCCGATTCACCCCAGACCGACGAACAGCGTGCCTATATCGCCAGCTGGCCCAAACCCGCGGACACCGCGCTGCTCGCCAGGGCGCGGGGAGCCCTGATCGGGCAGCTCGCCGGCGATTCGCTCGGCAGCCTCGTCGAGTTCAGGAGCCCCGCCGATATCCTCAGTCAGTATCCCGAGGGCGTCCGGCAACTTGCCGCCGGCGGTACGTTTGGCATACTCGCCGGACAGCCGACCGATGACTCGGAGATGGCCTTGCTGCTCGCCCGCAGCCTGGTCGCCAACGGTAGCTTCGTCGCCGAGGACGTCCTGGGGCGGTACGTCTACTGGCTGGAGAGCGGACCCTTCGACTGCGGCAGTACCGTGCGCGCCTCCCTGCACGGCCGCCGCAACCCCGAGAGCCAGGCCAATGGCGCGCTGATGCGCGTCAGCCCGATCGGCATCGCGGGCGCCATGCTTCCCCTCGAGACGGTAGCCGCGTGGGCGGAAGCAGACGCGTCGCTGACCCATCCCAATCCGGTATGCCTGCAGGTAAACGCGCTGTACGCGATGGCCATAGCGACGGCGGTCCGCGAGGGCTGCACCCCTGAAGCTTTGTACCGCTCGATACACACCTGGGCTGAAGAGCGCTGTGTCGACAAAGCGGTGACGGATGCCATCGAGCGGGCGGAGACGGAAGCTCCGGCCGACTTCATGAGTCAGCAGGGCTGGGTGCTCATCGCCTTCCAGAACGCTCTGTTCCAGCTGCTCCATGCTGCCAGTTTCGAAGAAGGCGTCGTAGATACGGTGATGCGGGGCGGCGATACCGATACCAACGCCGCCATAGCCGGAGCCCTCTTGGGGGCCGTGCACGGAATCGACGCGGTTCCCGAGCAGTGGCTCGAGGCCATCCTCTCGTGCCGGCCATGGGAGGTGGATTCCCGCGTGCGCCATGCGCGCCCCGAGTGCTTCTGGCCTGTCGACGCGCTGGAACTGGCGGAGCGGCTGATCAGCCTGTAGGATGCCTGCGGAAACTTCCGCCGAACCGCAGGTTCTGGACTATCGGCGGACAACGATTACGTGGGCCAGACGGAACAATCGTCGGCAAGAGCGCGAAAACCATACCATCCCCAGGAATGTCGGGGAAATTTCCAGATAATCGGGGGCCTCGGCTGGTAGTAGCTGTCAAGATCTGATCTGACAATTGAGCTAATTTTAAAAGTCGGTTGCTTTTAAAATTGGCACTATAGAAAGTAATTAACACTACTCCGATCTATTCCGCTTGTTGGGACTTCCCCCCCATAGCCGGATGTACTATCAGGCAGGCACGCCCACCCCTTCTTCCACCCCCAGAAACTGGCTCCGGTACAGGTCCGCGTAGAAGCCATTGGCGGCGAGCAGACTATCATGGTTACCCTTCTCCACGATGCTGCCCTCGTTCATCACGAGGATGGTGTGCGCGTCGCGTATGGTTGACAGGCGGTGCGCTATGACGAAGCTCGTGCGCCCCTGCATCAGGCGTTCCATCGCCTTGCGCACGACCATCTCGGTGCGCGTGTCTACGGAGCTCGTCGCTTCATCCAGAATCAGCACACGGGGATCGGCGAGGAAGGCGCGGGCAATCGTCAACAGCTGGCGCTGACCCTGCGACAGGTTGGACGCTTCCTCGTTGAGGACGGTGTCGTAGCCGTCGGGCAGGACGCGGATAAAGTGGTCCGCGTGTGCGGCGACGGCGGCCGCGACTATTTCGTCTTCGGTGGCGCCCTCTCGGCCGTAGGCGATGTTGTCGCGGATCGTTCCATTGAACAGCCACGTGTCTTGCAGCACCATGCCAAAGGCTCGCCTGAGCACGCCACGTGGTATGGCGCGGATGTTCACACCGCCTACCGTTATGGCGCCATCGTCAAGCTCGTAGAAGCGCATCAGCAGGTTGACGAGGGTCGTTTTGCCTGCCCCGGTGGGGCCGACTATCGCTATCGTCTCACCACAGGGAGCAGACAGGGACAGAGCTTCCATAAGAGCCCTGTCTTTGGTGTAGCCGAATGATATGGTTTCGAAGGCGACGTCTCCACATGCTTCATTAAAGGAGGCGAGCGTTTTGTCGTCTGGCTTCGCGTCTGGTAATTCTTCAGTTTCGTCGAGTAATTCGAAGACGCGCTCGGATGCTGCCACCGTCGATTGCAGAACGTTGGCTATGTTCGCGGTTTGTATTATGGGCTGGGTAAACTGCCGGGCATACTGGATGAACGCCTGAATATCACCAAGCGTTATCAGGCGCCGTGCCGCCATGAAGCCCCCGATGGCCGCTATGAGAACGTACCCGACGTTGTTGATGAAGTTCATGACCGGCATGATGATACCGCTTATAAACTGGGCTTTCCACGCGACGTTGTACAGTTTTTTGTTTACCTGTTCAAAGCGTTGTACCGACTCGCTCTCGTAGCCAAAGGCCTTTACGACGGGGTGCCCCGAGTACATTTCCTCGACGTGGCCGTTGAGTTCGCCGAGCAGCTTTTGCTGGCTTTTGTAGTAACCCTGCGAGCGCTTTGTTACAAACGACGTGGCGAGTATGTAGAATGGCAGGGTTGCCAGAGCGACCAGGGACAACTGCCAGCTTATGGTAAACATCATGATAACGCTGCCAAGGAGGGTTACCGTCGAAGTAACTATCTGCACCAGACTTTGCTGCAGGCTCGTTGCTATGAGATCCACGTCGTTGGTCACGCGGGACAGGATTTCTCCGTGGGTGCGGCCGTCAAAGAATCGCAGGGGCAGGCGTGACAGTTTCTTGTCTATGGCTTTGCGCAGGGAGTACACCGTTTTTTGCGCTATCGAAGCCATGACGAGTTGCGTCGCGTAGCTGAATCCAGCTGACGCCAGGTAGAGACCGAGGAGAATGCCGAGTATGGTGCCTATGCGGCTGTAGTCTATAGCCGCGCTCGGAACGCCCCTGGCAATCGCGCTGGCGCCTTCGAACAGAATGGTTATGGCGGAACCGAGTATTTTGGGCCCGGAAATGGAAAAAATGGTGCTGAGTATGGCCAGAAGGAAAACAAATAGAATAGCGCCAGCGTAGGGTTTGAGGTAGTCCGCCAGGCGTCGCAGCGAACCTTTGAAGTTCTTTGCCTTTTCCACCGGTACGCCCATGCCGTGCCCTGGACCGGCTCCGGGACCCCGCCCCATCACAGCTCCTGGCCTGGACATCGGGTTCTGCTCGCGCTGCGGCTGTTGTCGGCTGTTGCCGGCTTTGTCGCTCATACTGCTTCCTCCTCGGTCATCTGCGATGCGACAATCTCGCGATACACGGCGCAGCTTGCCATCAGCTCGGTATGCCGACCCTGGCCAACGATACGACCGTCGTCGAGAACTATGATGGTGTCAGCGTCGCGGATGGTGCCAACGCGCTGGGCTACGATGATGACCGTCGCTTCGGCCGTCTCCTTGCGCAGCTCCGCCCGTAATCTGGCGTCGGTTTTGAAGTCAAGCGCCGAGAAGGTGTCATCGAACAGGTATATTGACGGCTTTCTGGCCAGGGCTCTGGCAATGGCCAGCCGCTGTTTTTGTCCTCCCGAAATGTTGGTGCCGCCTTGCGACACGGGGGCGTTCATGCCGCCCTCTTTGTCGGCAACGAATGCTTCTGCCTGGGCGATGCGAACCGCGTTGGCCACGTCGGCCTCACTCGCGTTGACACTGCCGAAACGTACGTTGTCCGCGATCGTTCCTGAAAAAAGTATGGCGCGTTGCGTTGCCAGGCCTATGCGCGATCGCAGTTCCCGTTGGGTTTGCTGGCGGACGTCAGCGCCATTTACCAGGACGGCCCCTTCGTCTACGTCGTAGAAACGCGTAATCAGGTTGACGATGGTGGTTTTACCGGAGCCAGTGCCCCCGATAAAGGCGGTAACGGAGCCTGGCTCGGCGACGAAGCTGACGTTTCTGAGCGCGGGCTCGGCTGAATCGCCGTAGCTGAAGGTTACGTTGCGGAATTCTACCCGCCCGGGGACAGAGCTTGCGCTGGGGACAGAGCTGCTGCTGGGGACAGAGCTGGA
>JAFGUM010000260.1 GCA_016938515.1 Spirochaetales bacterium
AAACTCGTTTCAGCTCTGTCCCCAGATGATATTTTCATGGGAGAGATGAGCTTTCTGTTGTCAAACAGGCGCTCCGCCACGGTGGTGTCAAAGGGGCGCAGCGTGATGATTCGAATTTCAAAGCAGGATTTCGTCAATCTGATAAAGGAAAGCCCGCACTACGGCATCTTCCTGGCACGGCTACTCGCCCAACGCCTCGCGCGGCTCAACCTGAGAACGTCCAGGCTCAACACCGAGTACCTGAAGCTCAAAAAGGAGCTGGAAGACCGCTCCTGAGCCGCCACTGTATAACTCAGTAGTTTTCGTGCAGACGAATCTTGGCCACCTTGCCGGTCTTGCGCAGGTCAGAGAAGAGCGAATCCAGGTTGATGTTTACCGGGACCCTGACCAGAGCAGACAGCCGGGTTAGCTTTTTTTGTACTGAAAGCTCCGCATCCACCGTCTGCACGCCTACTCGGTAATTGTTCAGTGTCGTATTGATGGCGGCTCTATCCAGCGAGCTTCCTTCGTACCATATTTGCAGCAGTTTGAGACGTTCTGAGGGAAAATAGTGGCGCTCGATGGGTTCCAGTAGCAGAAGAACCAGCATCGAAAGGATCAGCGCTGCCAGCGAGACTTCCCACATGCCCGCGCCTATCGTCAACCCGAGGCCCGCGACAAACCATATGGTAGCCGCGGTAGTCAGGCCTTTCATGTTGTTGCCCACCTTCATGAAAGCACCCGCTCCAAGAAAACCTATACCGGAAACTACCTGCGCAGCTATGCGGCCAGGATCGCCCTTGTCTCCACCTACGCTCTGCGGTAGCCATATCGACAACAGCATCAAAAGTGTCGCACCCATGCCTATGATGATGTGCGTCCGCCAGCCCGCTGTCTGGCGACGCATCTCGCGCTCAAGCCCTATGGCGCTGCACGCGAGGAGACTAAATACAAGCCGCGCCACCGCGGCGCTAAAATCAACAGACGGCCCACCCAGCATGTCGAGTACTGTATCCATACCAGACTCCTTAACCATATTCTAACATATCACGGCACATATGTAGAGCATAGTAGGTATGATATGAACGAAAACGGGGCCGCCCCGCTCAAGGACGACCCCGCATATATACAAACGCGCTCGTAGCGCGCGTGATTCAGGCTACGTAGCCTTCGAGTGACTCGGCGCGCCCGGGAACCGACAGGCGTTTAAGCGCGGCTTTTTCTATTTGCCTGATACGCTCCTTGGTAAGGTGAAAGCGATCGCCAATTTCCTTGAGGCTCATGGCGCGGCGGCCGTTGAGGCCAAACCGGTACTGTACTACTTCGCTTTCTTTTTCGGTTAGGGTATCGAGCACCTCGTTGATATCTTCTTTAAGTCCCTGCTCTATGACGTACTCATCAGGGGTCTTGTAATTATCGTTCTCCACAAAATCACCAAGAACGCTGGAATCCCTCTCATCGAACACGGGAGTTTCGAGGGAAACGAGATCCCTGGACACGTTTACGAGGTCCGCCACGTGCGCCGCGTCCATTTCCAGCATTTTGGCGATTTCGTTTATTTCACCGTCTTCTGAAAGACCAGCGCTTACGTACTTCCTGGCTTTCTCGATCTGGACGAGTTCGTTGGCACGGTTGAGCGGTAGCCGTATGAGTCGGCTCTTCTCGCATATTGCCTTGAGAATAGCCTGCCTGATCCACCACACAGCGTAGCTTATGAAGTGATAGCCCTTGTCCACGTCATAACGCTCGATGGCGTTGATCAGCCCGATGTTGCCCTCACTGATCAAGTCTGATAGTGGCATTCCCTGGTTTTGGTAGCGTTTCGCGACGTTCACCACGAAACGAAGGTTGCTCTTTACGAGCATGTCCTTTGCAAACTTGTCTCCCAGAGCTGCGTCGCGGGCGTATTT
>JAFGUM010000261.1 GCA_016938515.1 Spirochaetales bacterium
GCCAATTCAGCGATGTACGCGAGGCAGAACAAGGTTACGCGCCTGCAAAATGCGATGACACTGCTCGGCATCAACACCATTAAAAACGTCGTGATACTCGTAACGGGTTCGAGTATGTTCAGGCAGAGCGCTGGATCACGGTTTTATACGTACTTTTGGCGCCATTCCCTGGCTACCGCCTTTGTATCACGGGATCTGAGCCAGCGTCTGGGTATGGAATCTGTTTCAGAAGAAGCTTTTATAGCTGGTCTTCTCCACAATATTGGTCAGGTAGCGCTGTATCTTTCAGGACCAGCCGCGTATGAAGCGCTGGTTGGCGAGGTTGAACGAGACGGTCGCCGTTTTAGCGAGCTTGAGGAGGCAGCGTACGGCACTACGCACCGGGATGTCGGCGGAGAAGTGCTGGCTCTGTGGAACTTTCCGGAGATGTACTCTGACTGTGCTCGCGAGCACGGCAACGCCAATATCACCTCGAGCTGGAAGAAGCTCGTGCTCGTCGTTTCGGTAGCGGCTTTCATAGCAGGCAACTGGTTCCAGTTCAAAGACAATCCAAAGGAATGGGCGCTTCTCAACCCGCTACTCGTTCATCTGGGGCTTGACACCGCGAGCCTCGAGGCGTACCAAGCCGAATACCGGGAACGCATCGAGACGGACGCGTTTTATAAAGAATGCCAGAATCTGCTCATTGGATGATGTAATCTCCGAGTGCCATTCTGGCGCTTGCGCCAATGCTGCCTGACCAGTACGAAACGGCTGTGTCTGTAGCCGCTGTCCACGTGAGCCCAGCGTCGATGCTTAGCATCATATCGCGACGCTCAAAGCCCAGCGACAGGGTTCCATCCATGGAAAGCCGCCCGTCTCCAGCCGCAGCGTAGTAACCAGGCCAGAACCGAGCAGAAGCAGACAGCCTGGTAGTATCACCGGAATCGGTGCGGATCGCTACCTCTGGGCCGCCCTGTACCGTTATCACGCGGTCTGGAGCGTAGTAGTCATCAGGCGATGTATCGGTGGCGTCTTGATACGATGCCACAGCCGCCAGATCCAGCGTAACCTGTGGGCTTGCCACTATGACGCTGCCCAGCCGGGCTTCTCCGGAAACTCGTAGCAGCGTGTTTATGGCGGCATCATCGACACCTGCCTGGAATATGCCACGAGCACCAGCATTGAGCCGGCCACTCAGGCTTCGCGCAAAGCTCCGCGAGCTGTTCTCCGCGTAGTAAGACCCGCCAATATCGATGACGTGTTCGTAGTGCGCGCTGCGGTTACGGTAGTACGTTTCCTCAACTTGATCAAAGCTATACTCAAGGCTGGCTTCCGCGCCTTTCTGCAGCCACGAAGCCCCTGCTTTGAAACTCGGTGAGACGACTACATAGTCTGAAACCGTCTCCAGCGAATAATCGGCTACGGACGCGGGGAGGAAATTGTCCAGCTTGTTCTGGGCGGTACCTCCCAGCGCGCCGAATATTGTAACGCCTGTGCCGCGTATTTTTGCCGGTACTTCAAGATTGATGCTGTGAAGCGTTACGGATTCAGGGAAGGTTCCCGAGGCTGGCGCGTGAATCTTGTTGTGCCTGATTGTATATGAAGCGTCAAGTTCGAATGAGCTGCCGAGGGGTGTACCGTAGGCGAGTCGCGAGATTGTAGAGGAGTCGCCGGTATCTATGGTTGTTGACAACCGTGCTTCAAGGCCAGGCGCGTGTGTGCCCGCGAGTCTGTTGTACGAGGATACTGCGTTGGCGTACCGTGGATTGAGGTCAAATACCTCTCGGTACTTCTTCATCGCGCCGCTCCAGTCACCACTCATCTCCATGGCCCTGCCGAGTGTGAACATCGAAGCCGAGTCCGATGGGCTGACGGCAAGAACCCGAGCGAGCGCGAGCGCGGCATCGTCTGGGCGGTCTAGCCCGAGGTATACCTCCGCGAGCTCCCTGCGGTCTTGCTGCGTCTCGCTATCGTACTGGTAAGACCGCAAGGCCATCCGTGCCCGAGCGCGTTCAAGGAGTACACGACGGGCGTCCGCCATGTCTTTGGCCAGCAGGGTGCCAGTGCCGCCCTGCTCCAGGAGTTGCTGCTCGATGTACGACGCGCGCGCTACGGTGCCATCATCGAACGCCGAATCACGCGGTTCGTTCCGGGTTAGGGTAAGCGCAATTTTAGCTAGCTCGGGGCCGTGGGAGTAGTAATCCTCCGGGACGAACGCGTCAGCGGGCAGGGTTCCGGTTTCCCACAGCTCTGCCTGCACCAGCGATACACGCGTCGCCTCCAGCGGTTCCCCGTCCGGGGCGGACGGGGCGCCGCGGCCTAGTAGTAGCAGCATCCTGGCTCGTACGTGGTACGCGAGAGGATTTTCACCGGAGATTGACGCGAGTAAAGACAGGTCCGCATCCGGATTCCATAGCCAGGGAGCCAACTTTGATAGCATCTCTTCGTCGGCAACGAGGGCCAGGGCTTCACTGGTGCTCATCTCCACCAGCGACCGTGCTTCAGGTGTTACCGCTCCTATCCAGTCAAGTAGCGCTTCTCCGTAGGCCAGCGCCTTGAGCAGGGCACGGCGGGCGTCTTCGAGTTCGGTCGCTGTTTTTGCCTGACGCTTGGCATCCTTGCCGCGCAGCGCCTGATCGTTACGGGCGCTTGCCTTGAGTAGTGTTTCCCCCGCTTTTCGCAATGCGGTAGCCGCTTCGGTAGCCGCCGCAGGTATGCCTCCTACCGGGGTTTCGTACAGAGCCAGCGCATCAAGCAAGCGGTACGTTTCGGCGAGATCACCGTCAAGCTCCTTGAAGATAGCGAACATCTTGTTTGCGAGGATATTGTGTATCTCGCCGAGGGCGGCAGAAAGCATGCCATTCCAGTAGTAGGCGCGCACGAGTTCCTGCCGGAGTTCGAGATTATCTGGAGTGGCTCTGAGTCGCGCCGTATAGCCTTCCAGCGTCGCTGTTTTAATGGCTGCTTGCTGTTCTACCGCCGCGAGCACGCTGGCGAGTCGCGGTGATTCTGCAAAGGTGTTCCCGATGCGCTCGAGGGCCAGAGTGGCTTGTTCCGCCTGGCCAGATTTGCCGTACGTGTCAATCAGCAGCAGGTACAGAGCAAGACGCTCAGGGAAGGCTTCAATGCCATCAGACCAGGTCTGGATTGCCTTGTCGGGGTACCCATTCGTCAGGTATAGCTGACCAAGCTCAATAATTGAGTCAGCATCATCCTTGACGCTGGTCCACAGACTGGAAAGCAGTCTCTCGCCATCTCTGACCTTGCCTTCCCACAGTAGCGTCAGCGCGTAGTTTACGCGAAGGTTGAGATCGTCCGGAAAGAGCTCTATGGCCTTGACGTACAATTCTTCGGCTTCCTGATATTTCATAAGCCACGCGCTCATTTTGGCTGCTTCCGCCCAAACGGAAGGATCTGCCCCAGGCGAGGCCAGGTATTCCCTGTACAGCCTGAGTCCCTCGTCTATCTCCCCGCTCCAGAAGCGGCTTTTGGCCATCTGCAGCGTGAATCGAGGGTCGTCTCCGGCCACCACGCGTCCCCGTGACAGCGTTTTCGCCGCGCTGGCGTTGTCGCCTATCAAGTTGTAGACCTGAGCGAGCAACAGGTATCGTTCCCGCTCTTTTGGCGCCGTCTGAATAGAGTATTCGTACTGGGGAATGGACAGGTACGGCGTGTTGATGGTTCTGTCTGCCAGATTTTTGGGGAAGCGATCCGGCAGCGCGGCTCTGTCTTCGGTTCCGGATGCCACGGCGGAGCCGGATGCAAGCAGAAAGAAAGCGTCAAGCGAAAAATAGTATCGTGAATCGTATTTTCGTGTTTCGCTCACCTCGAAGCGGAAGGTATGCACGCCTTCGGTGAGTTCCAGTGGTTCAAGGGCGGTAAACCAGTAGTTGACGGTAGAATAGCGTTCGTTTACTGCTACCTGCTCCCTGTACAAGTGTACTGGCTCCGCTCCGTCGATGCTCAGGTGCAGTGGTGATATGAACGAAGCGGTAGTTTCAACCTGGGGGCCTGGTGGTGTGCCTCCAACCCAGAGTGACCATGTCCCGGGTGTGTGTATAACCACCGTGTATTCGGCGTAGAAGGGAGCCGCGGTCGAGGTTCCTTCGCGATTGAGCTGGATCATGCGGAACGACGACGAGCCGTAGTCCAGGGTTGGGGCGTTGGCAAAGTTGGTCGTAACAGCGTCTTCCGCCTCTACCCAGATTAGACCCTCAGGCGCGGCCGGGAAGACAGGCTCCAGCCGCAGGGGCGTGGCGGTTTGGGTAAATGCTACAGAAGTGCACAGCGCTGACAGGATATATAAAAAATAAAGCTTTTTCATGACGCCTCCGATAATTGCCTTCATTGGAACATCGCGACTTCCGATGTTAATAATATGCGAGCGCTACGCCTGCGGCAATCTTCAGGGGCTGTTTTAACTGAAATTATTTTCATTGCCGCGATTCCAGTGGTCGTAGGGCTACTTGTGCCCGAAGCCGGTTCGATTCTGGTGCTGTCGCTGTGGGCTTTAGTAGCACCGGTTGTCGCGGCTTTCAACGGGCTCGCATGGGCTTTGGCAAGCGCGGCTATCGGCGGTACGGCTCTTGCCCTGGTGCCAGGGCTTCCCACGATTAAACTGGACGATACGCTCGTAGCAATTATTACCGCCACGGCAGCTAGTACAGCGTTCGTTTCGTTTACGAGACGCAGGCTTACCAGCTTTCGCGCCAAGCTGCTCGGGCGCTACCGCAACGCGATTCACAGCCTTGTAGAAATCAGGAAGCGAGCCGAGGTATTTGAAAAAGTAAACCGTGTACTGGAAAATCGGGTTTCATCGCAAAAGGACTCCATCACCATTTTGCACGACCAGGTAAAAAAAATGGCTTCCTTGAACCTTGATCAGGCGCTGGATACGATTCTGGAGACTCTCGTGCTCTTTGCCGAAATGTCTTGTGGTTCGATATGGCGCATGGACGAACACACGAAACAGCTCGTTCCAGCGGCTACCCTCGGCTGGCAAGATTACGCCTTGCGGGATGTTACGCTCGATCTGGATTCTACCATCGAGGGCTACGTATTCAGAAACCGGAAGATCTTTTCACTGCGAATGCTGCTGGACAGCTCCGAGTTCGACAGATTTGCTACAGATCGCACCGTCATTACGATGCCTATCATCATCGGCTCCAAGCCCTGGGGTGTGCTTACCGTTGAGGATCTACCCTTTGAGCGGTACTCCCAATACACGGAAACAATCATAGCCATCATGCTCAGCCTCGCTGAACCATACCTGAGGCAGATCATGGAATACGAGAAGCTCAATGATCAGAATGAGGTGGATCCAGAGACGGGGCATCCCCTGCTGTCAATTTTATATAGAACGCTCGACGGGGATCTGGAACGCATACGGCACGAACCTGGTTTTGTCTCGCTTGTCATCCTCGAGATTGCCAACTTCGACGATCTTCTGGGGCGCTGGGGCAGGGAGCGCATCAAGCACATGCTGTTCTCGCTCAAGAACGACTTTGACACGGTAATGAAGACGAAGTACAAAGCGTTCCATTTTAAAGAAGACAACCAGCTGGCCATGCTCATATACGATCTGGATCAGGACGGAACTTCGTTCTTCTGTCTTGATTTGCTTACCATGCTGAGCAAGTACCGATTTGCCATCGACGAAATCGAGACTCCCGTGGAGCTTATAGTTGGTTTCAGCTCCTCGACGCAGAGTGGAGAAAGCGTAGACGTGATGCTGGGTGCCGCAGAGCACCTGCTATCGGTGCAGAGGCTCTAGGGTGGCCCTATGAAAAACTTCAGGGCTCTGCTGGAATCACGCACGGGGTTCAAACCAAGAACCGAGGCGCAGGCGCTGCGAGGCTACGCCGAGGGATTTCTGAATCCTGAATTTTATATATACCGGGCGGTTAATATACACCCCATCATAGAAGAGCCGTGGGATGTAAACGAGATAGACCGCTTGCTCGCGAAGGAAGACCTTGACGTAGATACTGCCACACTTCTCATGATGGTGTTTGAGAAGATGATACGCCATCCAGACAAGGAGCTCGCGCTATTCGCCGCCGAGAGCATCAACGCGCTCGAGCGACGGTACCTTGCACAGGTACAGAAGCTCAGAAAAAGCCTCGGCGCCGAGCCGTCGTCAGAGGCTGTGCTGGCCCTCGTGGGGCGGTACAGGGACATGGGCCGGCTGTTTGCGTCCAGGCCGGTGCTTGGTGTCTTCTATCTTGGTGAGGCGCGGCGCGCGTACGAGAAGCACGCGAAGCGCATTGGCACGAATTTCACCATGCTACTACTGTATCTGGATGTGCTTATTGCGCTATGCGACTCGGAGGCGGCCAAGCCGGTACTGGTGCGCGCGCTCAAGGATCACCCCGGAAACGCGCGGCTACGGTATGTTGCTGCCAAGCTGGCTTTTGCTGACGGCAGCGTGCGCGAAGTACTAAAAAACCTTGAAGCGATGGATATTGAAGAAGGCGACGCCGAGTACGCGGACATACAGAATTTCTGGACAAGAGGGGCGTGCCGTGACTGATCGTCTTCGCGTCTGCATGATACTGGAGGGTTCGTACCCGTACATTACCGGGGGAGTAGGCGCCTGGGTTCACGATATACTAAGCGGGCTGCCAGACATTGAGTTTAGCCTGTTAACGCTGTCGCCAAGTGCGGACCAGCCCCTTCGCTACACTCTGCCCCCCAATGTGGTGGAGCACAAAGACGTAGTCCTGTCTGCTTCTACCGCCAAGACCCAACGTCGTCCGAGGCGTACGGTAGTAGACTCCATACTCAAATTACACGAGAGAATGTTCAAAAAGGAAGTGCCTGACATCATGGGAACCCTGGCTGTCAGGAACAATCATGAAAACTTTGGCAACGGACTCCTTGCGGATGATCGACTGTGGAACATGATCGTAGGCATGAATATGCGACGAAACCCCGCCTACGCGTTTTCTGACTATTTCTGGGCCTGGCAGTCGGCGCACCGCATGATGTTCGAGGTATTGCGAATACGAGCTCCCAGGGCAGATGTGTACCACGCTATATCCACAGGGTTCGCGGGGCTTGCCGCTCTCAACGCCAAATCCAGAACCGGCAAGCCATTCCTGTTGACAGAGCACGGGCTCTATCACAAGGAACGCGAGATGGAAATAAGAAAAGCTGATTTTGTAAAAGGCTACCAGCGTGATATGTGGATCAATATATATTCCAGTTTAAGCGTGATGTGCTACCGGAACGCTGACACGATTACATCCCTCTTTGAAGAGAACCGCCGCAAGCAGATAGAACTGGGAGCAAAACCAGAACGCTGCTTCGTCATTCCAAACGGCATAGATATTGAGCGATTTTCGTCGGTGAAGCGCTCGCCACGGCCGGGGTTTCACGTTGGGCTCGTAGGGCGCATCGTGCCTATCAAGGACGTGAAGACCTTCATTGCCGTTGCCAAAATAGTACTCGACCGACTGCCTGAAGCGATGTTCTACGCTATCGGGCCTACCGACGAGGATGAAGAATACTACGAGGAGTGCGTAGCTCTCGTGGAGAGTCTGCGCATACAGGATCATTGCATCTTTACAGGCAGGCAGAACGTACTTGAATACTACTCCTTTCTTGACGTTATGATGCTGACGAGCGTCAGGGAAGCCCAGCCTCTCGTCATCTTGGAAGGCTGGGTCGCCGGGGTACCGTCTATTTGCACCAAGGTGGGAAACGCCCCGGAGATGCTCGACTACGACGAGCGCTTCCTCGCCGCGTCAAAAGATCCCGGCAGCCTTGCAGAAGCGGTGCTGTACGTGCACGGGCACCCGGAAGAGATGCGCGCGATAAACGAAAAAAATCGTCAGAAAGCCATGACGCTCTACAATAAGCGTGACATGAAAGCCCGGTATGGAGAGCTCTACGAATCTATGAAGGGCGGTCAACCGTGGCAGGCATAGGCTTTGAGCTGCGCAAGGTGCTGGGTAAAGGAGGCATTGGCGGAACCGTCGGTGCCATAGTTTCTGGAATATTCGTGGTTGCCGGCCCATGGCTCATTTCCGTGCTGTCTATGGTCGTGCTGCAGGCAGCGTTTTCTCGAATACGCTTTGAAGGCGTTTTGGTGTTCCAGGCTACTATTGTTTACAGCTACGCGGTTTCCTTGAGCCTGTCTTCTGGTTTTCAACACCATTTTACGCGTATCATAGCGGATCTATCATGGGAAGGACGCAACGGTGAGGCGACGGCGTGGATGCTGCGCTTTGCGGGAATCGTTGCGCTCGCGTCCCTGGCTGTTTCCGTGCCGGTCGCGAGTCTGATGCCTCTGAATATCTCAGGTGACGTGCTGCTGTACAGGATTTCAATCGTCATCCTGTTCGCTGCGATAAATGTAGCGTGGATAGTCATACTGTTCGTATCGTTGCTTCGGGGCTTTATGGTAATCAGCGCCGTATTCGCCCTCGGCATGACCGTTTCCATCGTTGGCGCCGTGCTGCTGGCGGGCCTGCGCGGCGTGGGTGGCGCGCTGTACGGCTATGCGGTAGGCGTACTGGTGCTGGATGGAGCGTTTATCGCGCTCGCGCTGCAGCGATACCCGCCACGGCGGCCTGCAGACGGCTGGGCGGCGTTCGGCACGTACACCAGGCGATACCGCGCCCTCATACTGTCGGGGATAGGATTTTACGCTGGACAGTGGCTGGACAAATTTTACTTCTGGGCGGTTCGAGGAAGCTCCGTCAACGGCACGCCATTTCGTGTCTACGAAGCGTACGATTACCCGGTCTATCTCGCCGGTCTTACTATAATCCCCGGGCTTGTGTACTTTACAATAATTACTGAAACACAGTTGTTTACAGACTTGAAGCATTTTCTCTTCTCACTCAACAGCGCTAGCTGGACTAAGATACAAAAAGCCAAGATGCGGGTTATACACAGCCTCAAGAGAGAGTTGCGGGATCAGAGCTTGCTGCAGGCAGCCTTCTCGCTGGCATTCGCCGCTCTTGTACTCACCTATGGTCCACCCGGGTTCGTTACCGTGGAACTGTGGCTTGCCATGGGTGCCGCGTTCGCTCAATTTACGCTGCTGACCATACTCGTGTTCCTGTATTACTTCGAGCAGTATGACAAGGCACTGGTGACGGCTGGAGCATATTTCGTGATGAACGGGGTGGGCGGTGCTGTAGCGTATTCACTTCTGCCATGGTTGCCCGCGGGAGCGGGACACCTGCTGGCTGGGCTCGTTGCCTGCGCTATAGGCTACGCGATACTCAGAATCTCTGTATATCGCATGGACAGGATAATATTCCAGCGTGCCGTGGGGGTATAAAAAACCACCCGCTAAGGCGGGTGGTTTTTTTATCGTGCCGCGTCGTTACCAGGACGCGGTCTTGTCCTTGTTGGCGTCGTAGAAGGCGGCAATCTCGGCGGCGGACCAGACGCGCTCGTCTATGATGACGCCGTTCACCTTGCCGTTGAGCCCGTAGTATTTGTTGAGCGTTTTGGTGCCGTCGTAGAACTGCGATCCTATTACCACAGGCGATCCGGTAGCGAAACTGGAAGACATTGAAATGTTGCTGAAGCCCCTTGAGCCGGTTTCAACGCCATTTACGTATATCTTCATTGAGTTGGTCCCAAGATCCCACGTGGCCACGATGTGGTACCAGCTACCCAGGTTAAGCTTCTGGTTGCTCTGCACTATATCGTATGAGCTGCCGGAGTTGGCCGATAGGCCAAATGCCGGCGTGTTGGTGTTCCAGAACTGCAGTGACCATATCTCGTCTGCAAAGTCGGAGCGGATGCCAGCGTGAACTATGCCGGGATAGCTAGTTGTTTTCTTTACATTGACCCACGCTTGCACGGTGCCGCGAACGTGGAAGTCGTACGCGTCGGTGTCCAGCAGCGTGCCCTGCTTGCCGTTGTAGGTGGATACGATGCGGTTTCCAGCCGTGTCCAGCAGGTCGCCCGCGATGTCGTCCGTGACCACCGTTTCCAGAGGAGCGCCGTTGATGGCCGCGTACAGCGTGCCCAGGTCGCTGATGGGAGTATCGGTGACGATGGCCACCGGCTCGGAGTCGGTTGTGGAGATGGCGGTGTTCTCTGTCTTGGTGTTGACCGTAACCGCCGTATCGAGGTTGACCACCGACAGCTCGCTGCCGGAAGGAATCCACAGCGTGTCGTAGGCTGAGGTTATTGCCGCGGCTTCGTCGTTGATTATCTCAACGTAGTTGTCTTGCTGGGTGGCGATGTTGACGACGCGGGTTTTGGTGCGGGTGTCGCGAACCGCGTTCGAGTAGTCGGGAGTCTGCGTAACGGCGTCGTAGTCGTAGACGATTTCCTGGCGCACCACGCTCAGGGCGAGGTAGGCCTGGTCGGGTTCTGCCGCGATGTCGGGCATGAAGAAGCCAGAAGCCGGATCGATGACGTCGCCGTCCTCGGTGTTGAGCGTAGTGGCGGCTTTCTCGAATACGAGGGTGGAGCCTACCAGCTTGGTGTCGCCTTCTGTAAGGTGCTCGGTGTAGAAGCGTACGCCGACGATGGCGCGCACCCTGTTTCCGCTCCAGAAGCTGAAGCTCGGGCTGTCGGCGTACTCGCGGGTGTAGACTACGACCGATGACCAGGTCGCCGATGCGTCGGCGGCGGGAGCAAAGGCCTGGGGGTACTCGAGGCTGCCGTCAATATCGAAGGCCGCGAAACGATTTGTAACGTCGACGATGGTCTCAGTCTGCACGCTGTCGTCGCGGAAGGTCAACTCGTTTTTGGAGCGGTATTTGGCGTCGTCGACACCGGTGGGGGTGCTGATGGGGTCATCGTTGGTCCACGTGCCTATAGCATTCCCGTCACCCGCAGCAATGTCGTGAATGTAGTACCACTCTTCCTGTTTGAGACGCGGGTCGTAGTCGGGGAAGGTGGTGGTGACTTTAATGGAAAATACGTAATCCGTCGAAAGCTTCTCTACGACCCAGCTTGAGGTCTGTCCCGGTTCGGGGTAATCAGCCTGCGTACCGGTGCGTGTTTCTCCGACGCTGTCGGGCAGGTCGTACGATGTGGTGCCCCACGTGGGAACGGTGGCTCTTGGCTGGGTGCCCGTCGAGGCGGAGCCAAAAGGCGTGAGTGCCCTGTCTGAAGAAATAAACGTTCCATTGAGTATATCAAACGTGGTCATGTAGGTGCCCTGGAACTCGTCCAGGTCGCCACCGGCGCTGATGCCCTCGGGAGCCATGGTGAGTGTGCACGAAGAAGCGAACGCGAGGACGAACAGCGCGGCTGCGAGCTTCGTGATGGAAGCGGTCGGTGATCGTCTCATATATACCTCCTGGACGCGCAAGCGTCCTGTCGTATCAAAAACAGCTACGCGGACTCTTCCGCAAGTCTGTACGTAGAATATACAACACGGAAAGCCACGCGTCAATAAAATACTGAAATAAATCGACGAAAATCGCATACAAATATGGCGAAATGAGACTGATCGTGTGATTTTGATGCAAAATTACTTTGTGGGCACGATAAAATGCTTCTGGGCTCGATTGAACGACGCTGGAGACGGGAAAATTTTGAGTAGTGGTTCGACAAAATTGACGAGTTCGACAATTTCGGCAGACGACGGGTTACGAATTATCGAGGATGTAGCGTTCGAGGTCGGGCCAGTGGTAGAAGACGAAGTCCGCGGCGGTCTGGA
>JAFGUM010000262.1 GCA_016938515.1 Spirochaetales bacterium
AGGGGTTGCTCCGCAAGCGACACGAAGTTGCCCATTGGTATCCAGCCCTGCGTATTCGTAAACGCGAGCACCATCAGCGAGGCCAGCCAGAATTGCGGCAGAGAAAGCCCCAGGAGGCCTACGATCCTGTTGAATACATCGCTCAGAGGATTCTTCCGAAGCGACGACATGATGCCCTGAGGTATGCCTATGGCGAGAGCCATGAAGAGGGCCATCGCGGTGAGTTCGAGACTCAACGGCAGGCGCGACAGAATATCCGGCAACACAGCCCTTCCTGTACGCAGTGAGTATCCAAAATCACCTTTGAGAATACGCCCGAGCCATTCAACGTACAGTACCGCTACCGGCTTGTCCTCGCCGAAAATGCGCCTGAGCTCTTCCATCATCTCTGGCGTGGCTTCTACCTGCGTGCCCATGTACATTTCAAGGGCAGAGCCGGGTATGAGGCGCACCATGAAAAAGACTATTATCGATACACCAAACAGCACCGGTATAAGCGATAGTAGCCTTGTGCCTATATATCTTCCCACATGCATCTCCGGATTAGGTACAGTATGACAACCCGACAGGATTACGGCAGCGAGAGCACCCCCCGGGCCATGCCCGGGAGGTTGTCAGAAAAGGTTCGTTACTTTAGTTTCGTGTACGTCAGGTAGAACAGGCTGCCGTTGCCAACCTGCTTGAAGCCCGTGACGTTCTTGCCAAGTACATGGTTTTCATTCGGGCAATACAGGAACACCGCGGGAGCCTTCTCTATGAGCAGCGACTGCAGCTTGTCGTAGCTGGCCTTCCTGTCTGCATAGGTGGTCTGCGTGCGTCCCAGGTCGAGGTACTTGTCCACCTCGGCGTCCTTGAAGAGGAAGTTGTTTACGCCGCCGGTGCTGTGGAAGGTCCGGTACAGGAAGCGGTCTGGTTCACCCGAGCCGCCGCGCAGTTCGACCATCGTGTCAAAATCGCGCTTTACCCACTTGTCTATGTAAACGCCCCACTCCACTACTTCCAGCTCCGCGTTTACGCCAATCTTCTTGAGTTCCGACTGTACGACCTGGGCTACGGCGAGTCCGCCCTCGTAGGTAGACGAGCAGGTAATCTTGAAGGTAAAGCCCTTGGGGTATCCGGCTTCCGCGAGCAGTTTCTTGGCCTTGGCCGTGTCTGGTCTCGGATACGGGAGCTTGCTCAGCGGTAGCGCCCACTGGGTGGCTGCCACCGGGATGGGTCCGGTCGCCTTGCCCAT
>JAFGUM010000263.1 GCA_016938515.1 Spirochaetales bacterium
AACCGACGTAAAAAGGCCTATGGACGTCATCATCGCGACGAAACGCAGGGCCATGGATGCGACAGCCACCGCTTCACGCGCGCTTATCGATACGGGGCCAAGAGCGATAAGCACCGCGGTCTTGTCGCCAGGCCACGAAAACACCACCTGAAACGTCGCCGCCAGACCCAGAAAGGGCAGTAATGGCAGGATGCCGCCAAGCAGAAAACGCAGGCGCACACGGGCGATTTTCGCGATGATCAGGGGTATGATAGTCGCAACGAGTACCACGAGGCTCGATGTAGACACACTCGCCGGTATGACTACAGCCAGAAGCCACAGGTACTTGGCCACGGGAGACAGCCTATGCACCGGCGAGTCCGCTTCGACGTAGCGGCCTATGGATACGTGCCGCCAGAATTCAAGACGCTTCACGGCTGTACTCCATCGCGTAGCGCCGTTCGCAGGGCGTCGTCAAACTCGAAGTCAAAAGGTCGTCGTAGCCCCCAATCGGTCCGCCACGCCGCGCCAAATGCCTCGCGTGGAGGGCCGCGGTACGCAATCTCGCCGTCCTTCATGACTATAACCGTATCGGCAAGCGCCGCTTCCTCCATCGAGTGCGTTGACATGACGACGGTACCACGCCGCTTGCCGCGTACAAAGTCAAGAATCAGCGCCAGCACGTCTTCGCGGGAAGCCGGATCGAGGGCAGAAGTAGGCTCGTCGAGCAGCAGGGCGTCCGGTTCGAGCGACAGTATCGACGCCAGGGCCAGCCGCCGCTTGCGCCCTCCAGACAGCGTCCGCGTACGAACGTCTGTATACTCATCGAAGGGAAGACCAACGGCGTTCAAGGCCGATCGTACGCGGCTTACGAGCGTTGCGCCGGCGTAGCCCTGGTTGCGCGGGCCAAACGCAACTTCGTCACCGACGTACGTCTCGAATATGGCGTTCTCGGGACGCTGCACCGCCAGCGGGGCTCGCATTCGAACCGAGCGCAGGTTGGCTTTCGCGTCCATGGTATCGACGCCAAAACTCAGCACCCTTCCGCCGTCGGGCAGCGCGAGACCGTCTAGTAGCTGAAGCAGGCTGGACTTGCCTGACCCGGTAGTGCCCACGATGGTGGTGAGCGTACCAGCGGCAAGCTCGAGTGATACGTCGCGCACCGCGAGGCGCTCGCTGTCGGTGCCTCGAAGGTAGCTCATCGACGCGGAAGACAGGCAGAATGCCGGCTCGGTTCCAGTAGCCGTCCTGGTTACCACACCAGCGTGGGGGGTGCCTGAGAGACGCGGAGCGGACGCCCCGAGAGCCGCGAAAGCTCGAGCAGCGAGTGAAGCGGCGTCCTCTCCCAGTACGGGCGGCACACCCAGTGAAACAGCGACATCCCACGACCGTGGCTTTGCCAGACGGTACGAGCGCATCGCCCCGGACGAAAACAGCTGAGCCGGCGTGCCTATAAACGCCAGACGCCCGCCGTCGAGCACCGCGACGCGACTGGCCCGCGCCGCTTCGTCCATATCGTGGGTTACGTGCAGTACGGCGATTCCTTCGGCGACAAGATTGTTCATCGCCTCGAGGATATCATCCCTTCCCATGGGGTCTATCATCGAGGTGGCTTCGTCAAAGGCGACGATGCGCGGCTCCATGGCTATCGCGCCAGCTACAGCAAGCCGCTGCTGCTGTCCGACCGACAGAAAGCGCGGCGAGCGCGCTCGCTCGGCAAGGAGACCGACGGCAGCCAGTGCACTCTCTACCCTACTCCGCATCAGTGGCCGTGGAACGCCCAGGTTTTCAAGGCCAAACGCCACGTCTTCCTCGACGACAGACGCAACCAGCTGGTCCGCCGGGGACTGGAACACGAGCGCGAGGCTTCTCCTCGCGGCGATGAGGCCCGCTGGATCAGACGGATCGTTGCCGGCTACGAGTACAGTACCGGGCGGAGGCGAGCACAGGCCGTTCAGGCAGCGTACGAGGGTACTCTTGCCCGAGCCGTTGGCTCCGACGATGGCGATGTAGTCGCCTTCGTCGACGGTCAGGCTCACGTCAGACAGAGCGGGAACAAGCGCCCCCGCGTAGGTGTATGAGAGGGAATCGATCGTTATGAGCGACACGCGCGCCTCGAACGGCGCGCGGGTGGTAGTGTAGTCATGAGTCTCACCTCGCGTCTCGGTACGCTTTCGCGAATCCAAGCGTTCTATTTGAAGGTACGCCTACCATGGCGCCGTGTCAAGGCTCTGGCGCCTGGCGCGCGTACATCGTATGCTGAACCGATGGAATGCAGATTGTGCGGCGGTCATGCAGAAGATTTCGTCGTTGCCGGTACCACGTACGGGCGGTGCGCAGACTGCGATTACACGGGCATTGATCCTCTGCTCCTCCCCAGCGCCGCTGCGGAGGAAGCCAGGTACCGCCTGCACAACAACTCGTACGAAGACGAGCGCTTTCGTACCTGGATAGAGTCATTTCTGGACATCGCCGTTCCCTTTATGAAGCCAGGGGCGGCCGTTCTGGACTTTGGATCGGGTCCCGAGCCCGTTCCCGCGCGTATTCTAGCCACCAGGGGTTTTACCGTTACCCAGTACGACCCGTTTTTTTCTCCCGGAGATGAGTGGCGCTCGCGTACATGGGACACTATACTCGTACACGAAGTGGCCGAGCACCTGGCCAACCCACGTGCCGTATTCGATGAACTGGCCAGATTGCTCGCCCCGGGAGGCGTGCTGTGCGTCCGAACCAGGTTTCCACCGGAAAATCCCATGGAGTTCGCGCGCTGGCGTTACAGGATGGACAGTACCCACGTTGGTTTTTTTACCGAGCGCTGCCTCAGGCTGCTCGCGAAGAGGCTGAATCTGGAGCCAGTACTCGTAGCTGCGCCAGATCGGGCGGTACTACAGCGACGCTGACGCACACTGCGGAGGCTCAGGGCTGGTTCTGCGCTCACGCTTCCAAATATACGGTATTTACAATACATGCCCGCGATAGCGTATACTGTGCGTATGGAGGCAACTAATGGCTGATATCCGGAGTACGATGCTAGGTATGACGTTGCGAAGCCCGGTGGTAGCCGGCTGCAGCGGCAAGACAGACAGCGTAGAACGCATAGCCGAGCTCGTCGAGGCTGGCGTCGGCGCCGTCGTCCTCAAGTCGCTGTACGAGGAGCAAATACTCGCTGCCGCTGCGCGGGAAGCGGGCAAAGGTGGCGTCGTCTACGGTCATGACGATCTGGACGGTTTTGTTCAGTTTTATGAAAAAAAGCATTCTATCGCGGAGTACGCTCGCCTCATCAAAAGCTGCAAGTCGTCGTTTCCCGTACCTATAATCGCCAGTGTCAACGCTGCCACGAGCGGGGAATGGGCGCGAATCGCGTCGGAATTCGCGGAAGCCGGAGCGGATGCGGTGCAGCTCAACCTGTTTGTTTCACCCTTCGACGAAAGCCGCGACTCTGCGGTCATCGAAGCTGAATACTGCTCTACGATACGCGCGGTCAAAGCGGCTACGCCTATACCGGTCATCGCCAAGATAGGCCCGTATTTTACCAGCCTGCCGCGTATCGTGATGGCGCTCGAAGATGCCGGGGCTGATGGTATCGTGCTGTTCAACCGGTACTATTCCCCCGACATCGACACCGAGAAGCTGTCGGTACGATCCGCGGACATTTTCAGCCAACCTGGCGAGTATAC
>JAFGUM010000264.1 GCA_016938515.1 Spirochaetales bacterium
CTTCCAGTCGCGCACTTCGTGTGCGCTCCTTCCAGCCCGCCTGCGCCGGCTGTCGGCGCCATCCATGGCGCCTTTTCGCGCCCTTGGCGCGCGCCGGCTACGGTTCGACTCCCACCACCTCCTTATCAAATAACAAAGCCCCGCAAGGAGCGGAGCTTTGTTATTTTGGAGGTGGCGGGAGTCGAACCCGCGTCCTGGTGCGCGGAGGGAGGGCGTCTACAGGTTTAGACGGTTTTTCGGGTTGTCGGGGAACGGGCGGCGAACCGTCGCGCTATCGCTCCCGTATCCCGCTTGGTGTCCCCCCCGTCCCGCGGGCATGGCGGGGGGTGAGCCCTGGTCGGGTTACAGACCGTACGCGGCGCTCAGAGCGGGGCACCGCGGGGTCCGTCGCTATCGGCGCTTACGCGGCGAGAGCGAAATTGCCGTTATCGTTGGCAATTAAAGGTTTGCCGAGAGTAGGAGATCGGCGCTCCACCTGCGACCCGCGATCCAGACCGTATCAGTCGAAACCGGGGCACCCCCTTGTATCATGTAATGTATCGACCAGGGCGTGGCGGGTCAAGCTGGATCATGCGTTCGGCGATACTCCGGAAGGACGCTCGGATCCGGTAATATAGCAGCCGCCCAGCGCGAACCCATCGGCGTCGTAAAAAGCCGCGGCCTGTCCTGGGGCTGCGGCGCGTTGGGGGGTCTCGAACTCGATGCGTGCGCTTGATCCCTGCACGCGAACCGTAGCCTTGGCAGGATGATGATTCTGTCGTATTCGAACGTAGGCGACGAAATCCCCGGTGGAAAGGGTTCCGTCGTGCAGTATCACCTCATCACCCAGGATGGTCTGGCAGAATAGCGCGTCGTTATCGGAAACGACTATCCTGTTGGCTCTGGCGTCGATCGCCGATACGTAGAGCGGCTTTGGCCCGGTTGAGACTCCGATTCCCCGCCTCTGGCCTATGGTATAGTGGACTATGCCGCGGTGCTTGCCTATGACCGTACCAGCTTCGTCCACGATGTCTCCGGGCGCGTCGTCACCAAATAGCACATCGTAGCCTCCAGCCATAAAGTCCTGGCTCTCTTCCTTATCAGCGACTGCCAGCCCGAGGCGACTGGCTTCCGCTCGTACCTGGGCTTTGCTCAGCACTCCCAGCGGGAACATGGATCGGGCGAGTTGCGCTACGCTCAGGCGGTGCA
>JAFGUM010000265.1 GCA_016938515.1 Spirochaetales bacterium
AAAACCGCTCATCCGGGCGGTTTTTTTAACCCGAATCGGAGTAGCCAGTGTCATCGACAGCGTGGAAAGAGCACGTGTATGAAGAAAACTACGCCAAGACGCTCATCAGCCTTGAACGCCGAAAAGAGCAGGACCCTTCTTTTACGGTAGAGGAGGCTCGGGGCGTGCTCAAGCACCTGTACATCCAGGATGGCAACAACTGGGTTGGACGGGGTGAACTGCAAGATATAGTGATGAGCGCGACCATCGACGCGTACGAGCGGTTTATAGAGATGCTCGAAGCCGCTACCCGGTAATCTCGTCCGTGTATTCGCTGTAGATCGTGCTGAAGTTGTCTTCTATCGTCTTGAATACGCCTACCAGATCAGGGTCAAAGTGTTGCCCACTGTCAGCCAGTATCATCAGAGACGCCCTCGCGTGGTCAAACGGCTCTTTGTAGCTTCGCCGCATTCTCAGCGCGTCGTAAACGTCGGCTATGGCGACAATACGGGCGGGTAGTGGAATGAGGTCGCCGAACAGACTGTAGGGGTATCCGGTTCCGTTCCACCACTCGTGGTGAGACTGTGCTATCTGCTTGGCCATGGGATTGGGATAGCTGGACAGGATGAACGCGCCATTTATGGTGTGCTCCTTCATTATGTTCCACTCAAACTCGTCAAGCGGCCCTTTCTTGTTGAGTATATCGTCGGGGGTGCCAATCTTGCCCACATCGTGCATCGCGGCCAAAAAGCCTATGTTTTCAACGAAGTCCACGTCTACCTCTGGCCAGGCACCCACTCGGTACATTTCGCGGGCCATCAGCTCGGCGTAGTAATTGACGCGCTCTATGTGCTTGCCGGTGTCGTTGTCTTTGAGCTTTGACGCTTCAAGGAGACTGGTAAACAGGCCCTTGAGAAAACCGTTCCGTTCTTCGGTTACATCATCAAAAAACGCCACCCACGCCGCTGGTTCGGCGTTGCTCATCTGTTTTGGCCTGTACGGAATGATGGTAGTCTTGGTAAGCACGCTACTGGTGTCTTTGCAATGCAAGCGTATGGTTCCGCTCCAGCTGTGCCCGCCTACGGGATCCCTGAGCGCG
>JAFGUM010000266.1 GCA_016938515.1 Spirochaetales bacterium
ACCGCCCGTTACTGGGCAGGGCAGGAAACAGGTCACGATGTATTGACGGAGGAAGGACAGTCCCTTCGCTTCGTCGCCCGCAAACCATATTGACCTCATCCAGAATTAATGGACACGAAATTTGACCTCTGTGAAACGACAGCAGCTTCATACTGGGCCTCGAAAGCGACAGGGCTGAGATGACCGAGCGCCGTGTGTCGCCGCGAACGATTGTAGAAGCCTTCGATATAGAGAAAGATGTCCGTCATCGCTTCCTGGCGGGTGCCGTAAAGGGCGTGGTTGACCAGCTCTGTTTTCAGGGTGCCGAAGAAGCTTTCTACCGGCGCGTTGTCGTAGCAGTTACCCCGCCCACTCATGCTGGGCGCGATCCTGTGGGCGGCCAGCAGCGCCTGAAACGCCTGGCCCGTGTACTGGCTGCCGCGGTCGCTATGGTGAATCAAGGAGCCTGCCGGCTGTCGCTGGCACAAGGCCATGCGCAACGCGGTGCAGACCAACTCTTGGGTCATGCGCGCATTCATCGCCCAGCCCACAATGCGTCGCGAAAACAGGTCCAGAATGACCGCCAGGTAGAGCCATCCCTCCTGCGTGGGGATGTAAGTGATGTCTCCGCACCATTTGGTATCGGGCCGCTCGGCCGCAAAATCGCCGTCCAACAGGTTGGACGCTGGCTGATGGTCTGGATTGGCTTTGGTGGTGCGCTTATAGCGCTTGCTCTGCTTAACCACAAGCCCTTCCTGGCGCATCAAGCGCCGTACGCGGTGTTTGCCGCAGGCTTGCTCTTTGGCCTGCATGGCGCGCCAGATGCTCTCATAGCCATACGTCTGCTGGCTGTCCTCAAAAATGCGTCTAATCGTCTGCACGAATTCGGCGTCGGCCATCTCCCGCTCACTGGCGGGACGATTGCGCCAGGCATAGTAACCGCTGCGCGAAACATCCAGGACATCACACATCACTTGCACCTCAAATTCATCCCGGTGCGCTTCGATGAACTGGTATCTCATGCGCTTCGGCTGCTGAAGATGGCCATCGCTTTTTTTAGGATCTCCTTTTCCTGGCGTAGGCGCGCGTTCTCTCGCTCCAGGTCGCGAATGCGCGCCGCTGCCGCCGCAGGCGTCGTCGGCTCGCTGTCTGCTGCGACATACTCGCCGTCTCGTTCCGCTTTGCGTTTCCACTGCTTAATCAAGCCTGGCGTAATCCCTAGCTCGCGCTCTAGCCCGGCCATCGTGTACTCGCCGCTGGCCAACATGACCAGCGTCTCCCGTTTGAACTCTGGTGAATAGTAGCGGTTTTTCCTTGTCATCTTTGTCCTCCAAGAAGAGTGTATCTTCGTCTCTACCATCGTGTCCACTTTTCTTGGATGGGGTCACGGAGATCCTTCGCTCCGCTCAGGATGACACACCGGGAACGGCACATCTGACTCTGGCAGTGTCATCTGAACGAATGTGAAGCATCTCTCACCGGACTGTCGGACTCAGATCCTTCGCTCCGCTCAGGATGACACGGCCCGACCGCACCCGATACACCAATATACTAATATACCGACTCTCCTACGGCAGCACCGCCAGGGCCGAGCCCTGGATGTTTTCCACCAGGGCGGCGACGGTGTCGTTCATCAGGTTGAAGTAACCGGAAGGGGCAACGCCGATCCAGACGATGAAGAGCAGGAAGGAAAGGATGATGGCCAACTGGCCCCAATTCACGTCTTCCAGCGCCTGGTTCTTGGGATTGTCCAGCGGGCCCATGAAGACGCGCTGGTACATCCACAGCAGGTAGACAGCTGCCAGGATCACACCCGTCGTGGCGAAGGCGGTATAAATCCAGGGATTG
>JAFGUM010000267.1 GCA_016938515.1 Spirochaetales bacterium
ACGGGATCTTCGACGTCATCGACTATGGTTTTCTTGGCGAGTATTTCAACGCCTTCATAATCGCCGGTAAACCGTACCACGGCGTTCTCGGACGTGCCGTAACGCTTCTTGTACGCCGCGAGCAGGGCGTCCTCGATTGTCTTGAGGACAAGGTCCTCGGAGATACCCTTTTCGTATATTAGCTGGCGAATCGCTTCTGCCATATCTGAAGCCATGGCTTACCTACCCTCCTGGGAATAATCGAGCTTGCCTTTTCTTATTCGTTCAATTGGAATGATACGATCTCCATCGGCAGTCGTTAGCACGACTGAGACTCCGTCAAAAGACGCCAGAATGCCTTCGATGACATCCTCATCATCGAGGACGATTCTTACGCCCCGCCCTGTAAATACCCCGTATTCACGCGGCGATGCCAGCGTTCTGTCGATACCAGGCGATGCTGTCTCCAGTTGAAAATCACCTTCGCCAAATACGACATCCAGCCGTGCCTGAATGAGCTTATGAGCCTTCGAACACTCGTCTATCCCCGTTCCGCCAGCACGGTATACCACCGCGCGGACCTGCGTAGAGCCCTTGTGCCGGCTCACGCCAAAGTCGACCAGTTCGAGATCTGCTCCCTTAACGAGAGCGGCTATATCGTTGTAGAGTTCTTGAGACTCTGTCATACCCTATAAAAAAAGAGCCGTGGGGACGACTCTTCTTACATACATTACAAGAAAAACCCGTATCGTGAGCCATCATAGTCTTCAGGCCCGCGTAAGTCAATACGGTACATACAGCCGGGCATCCCCTCGCAGACTCAGTCCGCCGCTATCGCGAGAGCGTCTACCCGCTGCGCTCCAGCGGCTTTGAGCGCCGCGGCGCACTCCGACAGCGTGGCTCCCGTGGTGAGGACGTCGTCAAGCAACACGGGTTCACGGGGGATGTCGCCATCACCCTGTAGTCGTATGCGGCCGCGCATATTGGCCGCCCTGTCATCCCGCCCGAGCCCCTTCTGTTGAAGCCCATCAGTACGATACAGGATGCGAGCTATCTGTACACCGTACCTGCGTTCCAGAATGCCCGCGATACGCTCAACCTGATCCCAGCCCTTGCGCCGTATTTTTCCCGGGCGCGGAGGCACCGGTACGAGAACCCGACCAGCGTACCGTTTCCGTACGGCGTCTGCCAGGAGTTTCGCGTAAAATCCGGCCAGGCTACGCCTCCCGCGTGACTTGTACGCGAGAAGCAGCGTGCGCGCATCGTCTGCGTATCTGGACAGGGGGTACGCGGAATCAAAACCATACTCTGTGGCTCTGCAGCGCATGCATAGCCCGGACTCAGAAATAGTGGGTTTGCCGCACACGGGACATCGGATAGAGTCAGCGTCCCTGTTTATGGCGCTCACTACGCTATCCTCACACGTTTTGCAGAGTGGCCACTCGCTGTCAGCTGCTACCGGCCCGCCACAGAGCGCGCAGCGTAGCGGTAGCAAGCACGATAGCGAATACCTTGCCAGTCTATTGATGGCACGAAAAGTTCCCATGCTCCTGATACGCGCCTGCGCGCATTGCCGCCCTGCTATCTCCGGACAAGGGTCTTCTGCAGCGCGGCGAGCCTTGTAAGCGCGTCCAGCGGTGTCAATCTGTCTATTTCGATTGCCCTGAGTTCCTCGAGCACGAGTTCTTCTACCGCGAAGAGGCCGCCAGGTTCTGGCTCCCGCGCTTCAGTGATTCTGTCCGCTCTGACCGTAGACATCGCGACGGACTCTTCAGCTTCAAGGCTTTTGCGGATCTCCTGAGCGCGTTCAACGACAGACAAGGGAATCCCGGCGAGCCTGGCGACGTGTATTCCGTATGACCCCGCAGCGGGGCCAGGAACGACGCGCTTAAGAAACACGACCTCGCCTTCACGTTCTTCCACCGCCATTGACAGGTCCACCAATCGCTCGTGCCTGAGCAAGGTAAGCTCGTGGTAGTGCGTTGCGAACAGCGTGCGCGAACGGCTCGTATCCAGAACGTATTCGCTTACGGCTCTGGCTATGGACAACCCGTCCAGCGTTCCCGTGCCGCGTCCCACCTCGTCCATTATGACGAGGCTTCGCGGGCTCGCGTTGTTGAGTATGCCCGCCGTCTCGTGCATTTCCAGCAGGAAGGTCGATTCGCCCCTGGCCAGGTTGTCCTGGGCACCTACGCGGCAGAATATCCTGTCTACGACGCCAATCCTGGCGTGCCGCGCCGGGACGAACGAACCAGCCTGTGCCAGCAGCACTATCAGCGCGTTTTGCCGTAAGAATGTAGACTTGCCGGCCATGTTGGGCCCTGTTATCAGCGCGAACGCCGAACTTTCTCCGTCCAGAGCCAGATCGTTGGGGACGAAGTCTCCTGCCGGCAGGTACGCTTCCACGACGGGATGTCTACCGCCTTCTATGATGAGGGCCGTAGAATCGTCCACCACCGGTCGCGAATAGCCCCGGCTCGTCGCCACCCACGCGAATGCTGCTGCGCAGTCGAGGTTTGCCATTTCTGAAGCCGTATCGAGCAAGGCTGACGACGTCACCCGCAGGTCTACGGTCAGCTGCCTCAGCAGCTCCCGCTCAAGCTCTACTATTTTGTCCGCGGCACCGTGTATATCGGATTCCAGCTCTGAAAGGCGCTCGGTCGTAAAACGCTCGGCGTTTGCCAGAGACTGGCGGCGTATGAAGTGCGGAGGCGCGCCCTGCGCGGCTCCCTTTGACAATTCCAGATAATACCCTATGACCCTGTTGTAGCGCACCTTGAGCCCCGCCAAGCCCGTGGCGGCGCGCTCTTCTTCTAGATAAGCCTCCAGAACGCCGTGTGCATCCTGTCGCACGGCCCGTAACGCATCGAGCTCTTTGTTCCAGCCGGCCTTGATAACCGGCCCATCCGCCGGTGACGGCGCTGGGTCGTCTGCCACCGCCTGAGACAGCGTTTCAACCAGCCGCTCCAGTTCCCGGCGCCTGTCATCACTGGCGCAGACAGCTAGAGCCGCCGGCGCACCCTGCGGCAGGGCAGCGTTCAGCGACAGGGCCATCGTCACGGTATCCCGCACCGCTATCAGGTCTCGCGGAGCCGCCCGCTCCATGGAAAGCCGTGACGCTAGCCGTTCAAGATCCCTGCACCTCCCCAGCGCGGCTCTGACGCGCTCCAATGCGCGCTGGTCGCGATACAGACAGTCAACGGCGTCGAGCCTCTCGTTTATCGCCTCCACCGATCTTTGCGGTCGCTGCAGCCTCCTGCGGAGCGCGCGAGCGCCCATCGCGCTCCGGCTCTGATCCATCACCCCCAGCAGACTGAAGGCCGTACCGCCGTCGCGGAGGTTGCGGTCTATCTCCAGGTTCTTCTGGCTTGATTCATCTATGGCGACGTACCGTTCGTCCTCAGCGCCGCGAAGCGTCCTGAACTGCGCTGGCTCAACCCGTACCGAATCACCCAGGTACTCGAGCAGGGCTCCCGCGGCAGCAAGCGCGGGGTCAGCGTCGTCAAAGCCAAACCCCTTGAGACTCCGCGTGCCAAAGTGCCTGAGCAGCGCGGATCTACCCTGCTCTACCGAGAACGTCCAGTCAGGCTGACGGTTGAGCACCAACCCCTGGTTTTCTGCGAGCGCACGAGCTACCGCGTCATTATCGAGAGTAGACTCACGCACGATGGCTTCGCGCGGCGATAGCCGGAACAGTTCGCGCCTGAGTCGGTCAATATCGTTGCCGTCAAACGATTCCGCCACGAATTCACCGGTAGAAGCATCCGCCCACGCAAGGGCCATGCTGCTTCCGAACTCACCGATTGCCACAAGGTAGTTGTTGGCTGCGGATACCAGGTAGTCGTCATCAACGACGCTGCCTGGGGTTATTACTTCTACCACACCACGCTCGATGATGCCTTTGCCCTTGCCAGGCGCTGTCAGCTGCTCGCAGATGGCTATTTTGCGTCCCGCCTTGAGCAGTCTTGCTATATATCCGCGAGCGGCGTGGTGGGGGATTCCGCACATCGGCGCTTCCTGACGGTGTGTAAGCGTCAGGTTGAGTATCGAGCTGGCTTCCACGGCATCGCCATAGAACATTTCGTAAAAATCTCCCAGCCGGAAAAAAAGAATCTCATCCTTGTGGAGAGACTTGATGCGTTCGTACTGCGAGAGCAAAGGTAACTGTTCAGCCATGGCCGTTGCATTATAGGGTAACTTGAACTACGATACAATGAATCCTGAAAGTCCCCTATCTGGGTGGCTCGGACATCATAGCGTCATCTACGAGGATAACGTGGAAGAAGCACTTTTTATCAAAGAGATGAACAACCGCGTTTTCATTCGAGCGCAGGGACACATCACAGCCAACTCGTGCCCGGAACTCAAAGCGCGGGTTTTCGACAGGCTGGAAGCAAAACCCGCCGTAGAAGAAGTGAATATCGACATGAGCGACTGCGAATACATGGATTCAACGTTCATGGGTCTTATAGTCGGTTTCAACAAGCGGTTCCTGCGATTCTCACCACAGCCGGTGAAGCTGTTCGGCCTCAACGAAACCTGCCTGAAGCTGCTTAAAACCATAGGCGTAGCCAGACTGGTAACCATAGGAGATGAGCCGCCCCGGTTCCCCGAACCGCTCGAGCGGCTAGGCCCCGGACGCAAAGCAGAAGCGGGCCTCGTGCTCAAGGCCCACGAGGAACTGATGAAACTGTCGGACGAAAACGAGAAACGCTTCTCGGCCCTGCACTCGGCTCTTAAGAAGGCCACCGCTGACGATAGCGAATAGCCAGGCACCCGCTATCGCCTGGAGCCCCGATCACGCGCCGAGAAGCGCCTGGATAACCTTGTCGGTGATGTCTATCATCGGGCTGAACCACAGTACCGACGAGCCTACATCGTCGGCGTTTCGAGACGTAATAACCAGGGAAAAGCCTTCAGACTCAGAAATTGCCTGCACCGTCCTGTAGAGCATTTGCACGAACGCGTCACCTTTGGAAAGCGCGTCGGCCTTGGCGTCCAGTTCTGCCTGCTTTATCTTGACGTAATCCGACAGGAACTGGGCCTTCCTGTACAGCGCTTCGTCAAAAGTCTTGAGCGCCTGCGAGTCGCCCGCGGACAGCACATCGAGGCGCTGCTTCTGCAATTCCTTGATCTCTTCGCCAAGCCTCTTAATCTCGTCGTTGACCGCCTGCTTTTCTTCCTCAAACGCGCGAACCGCCTGGGAATCCTTGTAATACGTCGTGTAGACCTTCTGCAGGTCTATCACCGCTACGCGCGTTATCTGCTGCGCGAAAGCCCCTGCGCAGAGCAGGCTCAGAGCCAACGTCAGCGCTATACGCTTGTGCATGTCTTTTCCCCCATTGACGCCAGCGCTCAGTCGAGGCTGGTTGTTACGCTGAGCACGAATTGCCAGTCGTCGTTGGTCCACTCAAAACCCGTCGCGTCGTCAAACACGAATTTCTTGGCGAAGTATATCCTGAACGGGAACTGCAGGATTATAAACCGCAAGCCCGCGCCAACGCTGAACGCGAAATTATCAAGCCCAAGATCCAGCACGCTCGTCCCTGCTTCGTAAGCCCCCGTGCCGGCTTCAATGCCTGGAACATCGAGCAGCCCATCTTCGGTGGCCAGCATGGCTCCACTTAAGAACCCATCTACGGATAGAATGCCCGGCACCGTGGGTACTCGCAGTTCCAGCCAGTTATCCCACAGCGCGGTACCGTAGTACGACGAGAGTGACGACCAGCCTCGTCCGACGAACGTGCCGTCTATGGCGAGCATTGAGGGGTCCGAGGCGGTAATACCGTCGCGCCAGGGCTGGTTGAGCAGGGCCGAGAACTTGGAATGGGCGCCGAGAACTCCCTTGAACGCCCACCCCTCGGTAACCGGCACGTCAAAGAGCGTTACGAAGGCATCAGCCCTGGTATCGGTTCGTACGTAGTAGTTTATCTCGCTACCAAACCACCCGGTGAGCCCCAGCCGCTGGCTGGCGTAGTAGCCCCGCGATGGGTCGTACCATAGATCCAGGTTATTGAGGTAGGCTCTGCCGTATATGGTGTTTGACATCAGCCACGCGTCGAGGTTCTGCGCGATGCTCTGGTCGTACGGCCGGTACAACGACGCGTCGTAGGTCTTGCGCTCCAGTTCGTGCTTGATACCGGGTACAAACCCTATAGTGCCCGCCTTCGTGTCAAATCGGTAACCACTCGAATAGCCGAGGCTGAATGTCCAGGTATCGTAGTTCATCTGGTACGCGTCTGGCACTATCTTGCCCGCGGCGAGGTAGTCCTCGTAACTGTCGTACGGATCGGGAGCCCGGGTAGGATCATCGTAGTCGAAAATGACGCCAGAAGAGTCCTGCGCCGCCTGCAGCGATTGATGCTCGAACGAGAAATCAACAGCCCCGGAGAGCCGCTTGCCAAAGAGCCAGTCGTCGCTGAACGAAAACGTAAGATCCTGCGAGTCGAGAGCCAGATTCGTCTTGAGCGCCAGCGTCTGACCGTTTCCTAAAAAGTTGATGTCGCTCCAGTTGACGAGACCTATAATCGGGAAACTGCCCGCCGACGCGCTCGGCGTATAGGTAAGGCCAAACTGAATGGAGGCGGTGCTCTGCTCTTCTACGTCAATTACCAAGTCGACGAAGAGGTCTTTGCTCCCCTGCTCGTATTCGGGAACGATGGACGAGAAGTACTGGGTGTTGTACAGGTTTCTCAGCGCTTCCAGCACCTTGGTCTTTGAGAATACATCACCCGATTCCAGCGGAACCAGCCTGCGCAGCACGTAGTCCTTGGTCTTGGTGTTGCCGCGGAATACGACGTCTTCTATGTGCGCCTGCGGTCGCTCTTCTATGCTCATCACGTACGAAATGGAACCGGCTTCCTCGTTGCGCGTTTCGCCGAGCTTGAATCCGTTGAATATATAGCCATTCTCGAAGTACAAATCAGCGACCCGCGACTGATCCTGCATCAGCTTTTCGTAGTCTAGAACGTCACCAGCGCGCGAGCGTACGAGCCCTGACAGTTCCTCGGCCGGATACAGCTTGTTGCCATCGAAACCCAGACCACCAAACGTGTACCGGCGGCCTTCGGCTATCACGAGGGTAAGCGACAGCCCCATGGCGTCGCCTTTCTCCGATACACGCGTCTCGCGCCTGACGTCTACGACTTTGGCGTCTACGTATCCCCGTTTGCGGTAGTATGCCTCGACGGCTTGGCGACTCTCGTCCAGCTTCGTCTCGGTAAACTGCCCCGGCTGGAACAAGCCCTTTTCCTTTAGGGTAAGCTCGCCTTTGAGCGTAGACGCAGAAACGGCTTCGACGCCTTCGAACTGTATGGAATCAACAATGTTCTGGATGCCTTCTACGACCGTAAATACGACGTCATAACCGCCATCGGATCGTTGTATGCCTTCAGAGCTTACCTTGACGTCGGGAAAACCCTTGGACTGGTACAGCCTGCGTAGCGCTATCTCGTCGAGCCGTATTCGCGAAATGTTGTAGATCGTCTGGGTCTTTACCGTCAGGGAGTCCAGTATCTCCTGCGTTCGGAGGCCCGCGTTGCCATCAACGGATACCGTTACGACGGCCGGCTTTTCCTTTACCTTGAACAGGATGATAACCGACGAGAAAGCGGCGTCAGAAGGCACAGCCTCGGGCTGGACGTCATCAAAATAGTCCAGCTCGTAGACCCTCGCGAGCAGTGAAGCCCACAGCTCATCGCTGAACGTCTTGCCCTTGTACTCGCGCACAATGGGAGCCAGATCTCCGGTCTCTACTACGACAAGACCCTGGAATCGTATATCCTTGATGCTCTTGCCAACGTACCAGGGGGCAGCCGGTTGCGCGAACGCAAGTGCCCCGGTCGCCGCCAGGACGAGCATAGCTACTATTCGCTTCATACCAATAACCTTCCTCATTTCAGGGGGATTCTCCACAAGAACGAAAACGATTGATCTTCTATAAACAAAGAGTCCAGATTCTCAGGCTGTACGCTCCAGTTAAGCGTAAAATGGGGAGCCTTCCATTCCAGGCTGATGTCGGAGTCTAGTCTCAACGCCGTCGTTGATGCAAGCGGATCGGCGCCGAGTGCCAGCATCAGCTGGAAGAACAGCTTGTCTCCGAGGTACTTGCCCGCGACTATGGCGGTGTCATCAAGGTAGTCTGCGAGCGTAGTCGGTTCTGTCGAGTCAGACAGGCCCGACACGTCGTAGAGCCAGCGCTGGAACACGAGCGAGCGCACGACAAAGAGATCCAGGCCAAGCAGAGACTGCAGGTTGCGTTCGAATACCGAGGTCACGTTGAGCTGTGGAATAAGGTCCAGGTTCTCCACCACCGCCCTGCCCAGATCCATGCGCCCTTCCTCGGTGCCGCCAACGAGGTTTTTCCCCAGCATCTGCTGTATATCGGCTTCTGACATGCTGGGCACCGATTCAAGAACGAACGACAGGTCTGACAAGCGGCGATCTACCGCGCGAAGCGTAACGACTACGGTACCGTCTCCCGCATCGCTACGCGTCTCCGCTTCCAGATTTATCATCGGGTCAAACTGATCGGCATCCTCGGCAAACTCTATCGTGGCGGACTTCAGGTAGAAATTGCGCTGAATGTATATTACCGAGCCTCCCCGGAGCGTCGTGGTGCCGTCCAGGCTATAATCCCCGCGCGCGACGTCAAAAGAAACGGACAGCTTGCTTGATGGGTCTGCCTGGCCGTACACGATGGGCAGCCGCTTGTCAGGAAAATAGACGCGCACACCCTTGCCGAAGGCCAGATCCAGTGCCCCGGACAGGTCGTATGAGTCAGATTCACCAGACTTCTGCCGCACTACGTCTGTAGTCAGCACGATATCACCCGATGAAAGCGTGATGGCGCCGTCTATGCGCGTTCGCTCCGCGTTAGCCGCGATGCGCAGGTCAGGGCTTGCGGTTCCGATTATATCAAGCCCAAGGAGGCGCGTGGCTATGGGTACGAGGCCTTCTCCTTCTCTGCGCACCGAGATGCTGATATCGTCGGGCAACCCGCCGTGCAGGATGGCTTCCAGAGATAGCATCAGGGTCGCGCCTTCGCATGGCACGCCCGTCTGGTTGGTCTCCATGGTACCGCCGGTAAAGAACAGTGGCTCGGTGAGCGGACCTATGGGAGCTGGTACGAAATCAGGAACTGACAGGTAGAAATTCTCAAACTCGACCACGCCTTCTACGGAGGGATCTATCGTGGTACCACGAATTTTGAGTTCGCCCCTTGCTCTACCGGAATCTACGCGCACGATGGGGAGTTCAAGTATGCCAAACAGGAATGGCAGATCGACGACGGCGTCGCTCACATCAAGGCTTATCGACGCGTCGGCAATCCTGCCAGAAGCGCTGAAGGACAGCGGCATCGACGGCGCGAAAGCCGCGACGAGCTCACCTGCCGGCCCGAGGCTGCCGCGTACCTGGTTGGCATTACCGGCTGCAACAACCGTGTACCCCTGGCTTCTCGTCAGCGAAAGGGGTATGGCTCCGAGCTCATCCGAGCCCCACCTGGCCGTACTGAGCACTCCCGTCAACCGGTAGGCGTCGAAGGGTGATGCCCGTTCTTGTATTTCCGTAGGCGCAGCCACGGTAGCTTCACCAGCCAGCTCAGATACGCCTGTCGCGCTCAGCTCTCCTGAGAGAGAAGTCTTGCCAACGGCAAGGCTGAGAGTGGCAGACAGCTCGAGGGCCGCGTCGTCTATGCCGTACTCGAGGGAGAGACCATCCAGTGTATGCGCACCGAGGCGAGCCCTTGAATCGACCAGCGTCACCACTCCCCCTTCGTACGAACCCGAACCCGCGGCAAACGGCAAATCATCAGCCCTCTGCCCCCCATTCATCGTAAACTGAAAATCCACCAGCGGCGCTTCAAGCACCCCCGATACAGACGCATCCACGTCCAGCACGCCACGCAGCACCGGGATACCAAGCCGCGCGAGGGGGGCTTTTCTTGTCATCAGGGTGCCGCTTATGTAACCCTCGCGCCGGTATTCCCCCGTGAGCACGTAGTACTCTCCGTCAGGCCCGTCTACGCGTCCGCTGGCCGATACTCGAAAACCGTCACCGAGTGCCCAGGTTACGTCCATGGCGCCCTGAAGCTTCGAGGCGGTGTCTGCGTAGCGTAGCTCGCCGAATCTGCCACCATTCTGGTTAAACGCGCCAGTCGCGGCGATAGATGGAATTGGCCTGGATGAACCGGGAGGCTGCGCCAGGGAAAACGATACCAGGACAAAGCTCCACTCATCCATCTCCACAAAGCGTATGGTAGCCGCCGCTGACAGAAACGACACCGTGTTGAACAGCGGCACGGGCATGTCCACCACCGAAAGGCTGGCGAGGTAAGAATCCGCCCCACTCCTGGCTACGAAGCGCAGACCGTAATCGCCAAAGAGGACGATGGATTCATCTACCATCGCACCGCTCAACGCGTACGGAACGTCCTCTACGCGAAAGTCGGCTTCAAACCCGGCGGAAGATTTGTCTCCGTAGTCCATTGATGCCGACCCGGATATGGAATAGCCTCCTATTGTCGCGTCGAAGGAACGCACCTCGAGCCGGCCCAGGCCACCGGAGAAACTCGTTACCCCGAACCCGCTGATGACGCCGTCGTACACGAGCAACAAGTTGGATGCATTGAAGGACAGGCCCTTGAAATCGCTGTACAGGGAGATTTCTCCCCCCACGCCGAGCGGTGAAAGCGCAGCTGCCGCACCTGATCCGAGCATAGCGCGCAGGATACCATCAAAAGCCGATAGCTTCGTGTCGCCAAACCGGACAACGGCTTCCAGGTAGGGTTCTGTACCCAGTACCACCGTGCCTTCCACGACGAGCCGCGATTCCCCCGTACCCGAAGAGGGCTCAAGATATGCAGCAGGCTCTGCTCCGGCTATGAACGATACCGGGATGGCTCCAGCCGCCGAGGGCAAGCCCGCGTCCATGTAGAACGTAGCGGAGTCTTCTGCCAGATCGAGCGTTATGGTCGCGTCGCGCAGAGCGGTATCCGCAGCTCGCAACTCCGGAGCGTACGCGAACCAGGAAGACCCGGCTCCCGACACTTCAAATTCAGCAGAAGCCCTGAGCCCGTCGGCGATAACGTACCCAAGCCCAAGCCGCCCTTCGGCGCCAAGCGTGGAGGGTCTGAGGCTGCCGGAGAAAGAAGCATCGAGCGTGGCGTTTCGTATCGAAGCGGTGGCAACCCGGATGGCCCTCCACCCCCCAGCGGCAGACACCCTGAACCGGGCATTCCCGCCTGGCAGATCGAGTGGCAAGCTACCTGAAAGATCCACCCGGCCTTCCGTTCCTGCCACGCTCATATCGGTGGAACCCGACACCGAGCCAGAGTACTCAGCGTCAAACCAGGGCAACAGGTACTCAAGACTCCCCGACGGGGAGAACAGAGCGCGGGGGTGCCATCGGGAAAAAGAACCGTAAAAGGACAGTCTCCCGGTATCCGCATTCCACGACGCTACCATCTCCTCCACGCCACCTGCGGGTTTGAGCGTGACTGATGCCTCACCCTCACCGAATGCACCGTCAAGCCGAATCTGGGACAACGTGCCAATATCGCTGCTGCCAGCTAGTATGGCGGACACTGAGCCTTCCAGCGGCGCTACACCCAGCTCCGCGCTGCAGGAGAACGGCAGCTCCGCCAACGAAGCAAGCGCCCGCCGGGAAGGATCGATGACTCGTAGCGAACCGGCGATGCTGGCACCCAGCCTTCCATCATCCCGAAAAACCAGGTCTGCCGCCCGCACCCGGGCACCAAGTTCAAGTCCGTCGTCAAAGCGGAGGTTTACTGAGGCGCGTCTGATTTCAAGCGTCGGCCCCGGACTGGCCGTAGCCTGGGTGCCGCCAGAACCCGCGGCTGCCGTAAGGCGCTCCACCAGCGCGACGACGTCATCGTAGGCGGCGTCGACGACGAGGCCTTCTACCCGTATCTTCCGTACGACGAGCCTGCCGGACAGCAAGGCTCCCGTGTCGTAGGTCATTTCCGCGCTGGCGGCGCTGAGTTCCAGGTTTTCCCCGGCGGCTATCCGCACAGCCGCAAGCCGCACAGACCCGATCAGGCGGGGAGAAGCACTACCGTAGCTTGCAGAAAATCCCTGCCCGCCGATGATTGCGCCAACCTCTCGCTCCAGAGCCGCTGCCGCCATCGATTCCAGGCGAGCCAGAAGCGGCCGGGAGGCAAAAGCCCAGACTGCGGCGACGGTTATGACGATAGTGGCGGCGATTGCAAGCGGCGCCGGGGCACGGAGCTTCACGACATCAACAGTACCACAGCCAGAGGCCTTGCGCCAGAACGTGGTCGGCGTTATGCTCCGTTCGCCATGAGCAACAGCAGAGACGTGATACGCGGCTTCATTGTTTTTGAAGGAATAGACGGTTCCGGAACGACCACCCAGCTCGAGCGGCTTGTCACCAGGCTTGACGCCCGTGGAGTGCCACACTCGGCATCGTGCGAGCCAACCGATGGGCCGATAGGGCAGCTGATACGACAAGCCCTGTCAGGAGTGTTTCCGGCATCGCCTCAGACGGTAGCCAGACTGTTCGCGGCCGACCGCGGAGAACACCTGTACAGCCCGGGTGGCCTCGTGGAGCAGGCAACCGCCGGCCGCCTGGTCGTGACCGATCGCTACCTGTTTTCTTCGCTCGCCTACCAGGGCCTGACCTGCGGCCCGGAACTTCCCGCCTCTCTCAACGCGCCGTTTCCGCTACCAGAAATGGTGCTGTATTTTCATCTACCCCCGGCCACCGCGGCCAGGCGCATGGCGGAAAGAAAATCACTGGATATTTACGAGAACACAGATTTCCAGGAACGGGTAGCTACGGCGTACGAGGCGGTGATGACGTCATTTGAGGGCTCAGGATCGTCTATAATCCGCATAGACGCGGCGGCCAACGCCCTCGACGTCGAGAAAGCCGTCTGGGCAGCCGTGGCCCCCATCGTCACCAGAATCGCGGGCTGAAGTCCTGGGAGCGCAACCCGCTATACGCCCGGGCTCCACTGTCCGATACTAGATAGGTATGAAGCGCATTGTAGCCGCGTGCTTACTCCTCGTAACCTCCTCGATGGCTCTTCCGGGCTACCCTGTGTATTTCAAGGAGCAGTTTTTCCGCTTGTACCATATACACTATATCCAGTATCCAGACGATACGATAGAAAACATCTACTGGCTGGAACAGGCGACCAAGGCCGATTTTTGCAACCCCCTGTACGCGCTGGCCAAAATCCCTGATGAGAAGCACTGGGAACGCTACCGCTACCTCTTTAATATGCACGTTGACCTCAAGCTCATCGAGCAGCACCTGTATCTCGGTTCCAAGTTCGACAAGCGCGTCGCGTACTTCTACAACGCGCCATGGAAGCGGGAGAACCTTGAAAGCCTGGAAACAGCCGAAACGGCGTACCGCGCCGCGCTGACGTACTGGAACACAGCAAAAGAGTGGGCGCTCAAGGCGCAGGGCATCCGCTGGACACACCTGCCAGAGGTACAGTTCTGGGAGGACGAAGCGTTTCGCATAGCGGAAGGTACGCTCGACTACGAAACCATCATCGCCGATGAGCTTGCAAGACTTGCCAGGGTTCGCGCGGCGTTCGAGGCTATGGATGAGGCCAGCTATTGAATAAGCACCAGACCGCGCTACTCGTAACGGGGGGAGAAACGCCCCCCTGGTCACGCATGGCCCCGCGGATGTCGGAGTTCGGCTTTGTATGCGCTGCCGACTCGGGGCTGGACGTACTGAGGTCATGGGGCGTTCGTCCAGACCTCATCGTAGGCGACATGGATTCGATTCTGGACACGTCAATACTACCCGAGTACGACTCTGTGCTTACATTCCCGCGCGACAAAGACGATACCGACACTGAAATCGGCCTCAAGGAACTACGCGCCCGCGGGTTTGGCCGCATCGTCGTCGCCGGGGGCGGGGGTGGCAGGCTGGATCACATCCTGGCCATCAGGGCCTTACTGGAGCGGCCGAGCGGCCCCGACGAGTGGCTCACCGCCGGTGAGCGCGTCGTTCGCTTGGACGAGCCTGCTACCTTCCGCGTAGAAGCGGGAAGCGTTGTTTCTGTGTTCCCGCTCGCCGGAGGTGCTCATGGCATGCGTAGCTCGGGGCTCAAGTGGCCCCTCAACGGCCTGTCATGGGACCAGGGTCATTTTGGTGTCTCCAACGTAGCTACAGCAGGCGAAATACTCATTGATCCTGGCCAGAGACCCGTGTTCGTCATTTTGCCGCTCTGATCTGACAGCCGGCAACGATTTGACACGACCTCCGGGCGTTGCTCAGGAACCCGTGATAACCGCAAACGCGTCTTTAAGCGCGCGCTGGGTTTCCAGCGGGTCCTGCACGAGCACACGCTTGCCGGCCAGCAGCTCGGTAATACCAATCTCCCGCGGGTAGCGGGGGATGATATGCAGATGCAGGTGGTCTATGCTGGCGCCGGCGACAAGACCCATGTTGTAGCCTATGTTGTAGGCCGCAGGCCCGTGCGTCCTGTCCAGGACGTCGAGGCACAGACGCGACAGTACGTCTATGTCACCCCGCTCGTCTGGACTCAACTCGCGGATGTCGCAGACGTGCCTCCTCGGAAACACGAGGAGATGGCCCGGATTGTACGGGTACAGGTTGAGCGTCACCATGGACAGGGCGGTTTGGTACACGAGGAGACTCTCTACGTCTGGTGAACCATCGCGCACGAGGCACAGAATGCACCCATCGGGCTTGTTGCCCTTGAGATAGCCCAGCTTCTCAAAATTGAAAAAATACTCCATCGATCAATTTCCTGCCGACTGTATAACCCGCGGGCGGGGAGCGATACCGGCTTCTATTGCCAGATAATCGATCAGTCCGGGGTATCGTTCCAGGAGCTCTCCGTATCTGGCCAGGCTCTCCATGCGAACCTGCTCGCCAGCAGCCGTCGCGGAGGCGTCGGCGAGGGCGGGTTCTACCGACGCCCTGTACGCCTGCATATACGCGGCGTACAGGCGCCTGGCTTCTTCGTACAAGCCAAGATCGGGTACGCGCGAGGATACGACGCTCACACCCCGCACGTCGAGCGCTGGGTGTCTGGCCGCTACCACGCCCGCGAGCTCCGCCTCGTCGAGCGACAACAACCCCTCGGCTGACGATACGATACTGGCACGCAGGTCAGCGGCGGCGAGGTCTATCTCGTCATCCAGCCACGCGGCCAGAGCTTCGTCGTCTTCAACCCCCCACCGCCTGTACAATTCTGGCAGGTAGCCGGCTTTCGGAGCCGCGAATAGACGCACCGAGATCGCAAACGAGAAATCTGGCGTGCCGGCCATGAACTCTGCGTAGGTAGAAGCCGACGGCAACTCTCCCGACAGTTCTACGGTTCGTTCGACCTCCACCGGCTTCAGCACGATGAGCCTGACGTTGGTA
>JAFGUM010000268.1 GCA_016938515.1 Spirochaetales bacterium
AACGCGAAATAGCCGTCGGTGTCCGTACACCCGTGTTCGGCCATCAGCCACTCGAGGGTCGTGCCGTAGCCGGGCATCCGCTGCCGGCGTATGGCGGTGGCTTCATCTACGCTGGTGCCGAGCAGTCTGGCCGTATACTCGTTCATTTTGCGCACGGTAAGCGCTTCCATCGCGGCGCTTGCCGGATACAGGGTGTTGTCAAGGTCAAAAAGAACGGCGTGTACCATGTACTGTTCATACCATGGCATGGGCATTTTATGGAAGGCGCTCTGCTTGCTCCTTGTCGCGCCTGAACGTCGCACGGAACGTCGTTCCGGCGCCAGCGGTGGATTCAAAAGACACCGTACCGCCCATATAGCGTTCTGCCAGCAGTTTCATGCCGTACGTACCGAGGCCGCGGCCTCTTCCTTTGGTAGAGAACGACCGCTGGAACACGCGCATGGCGGTGTCGTGATCCATGGTCGCCGCGTTCCAGACCCAGATGGTTATGGTGGAATCGGTAGCGTTGTACCCGGTTTTTATTACTTCTCCCCGCCTTGCGGCTTCCAGCGCGTTCTTGAGCATGTTGATGACGATGCGCCTGAGCAGCGCCGGATCTGAACGGAGCGTGATGTCTTGCCGCCCTATGGCTGGACTCTCCATGATGATGCGAATGTCCTTGCCGTACAGCGTGTACTCGAACAGTTGAATGGCCTGCTCGATGACGGTCTGAACCTCCACGTTGGATAATTCAATGTCCAGCCGCCCTTCCTCCGCGGCTTTGATGGCGCGCTGCGAGTCTATTTCCTCGAGCAACTGATCGGCGGCAGAGCGGAGTAACCCGAGGTACTCGTCCGCTTCAGCCGGCGATGACTCCAGCAGACCCAGAATAGATCGTATACCGGTAGCCGTATTGCCTATGTCGTGGTAGAAGACTCTCTCCATGACTTCGTGCCGCTTCTGAGCCGAAACATCCTTGGCTATCATCAGCACGAAAGTCTCCCCATCGAGAGTGATGGGTTTTGTCCACAGCATCAGGTCTATGGAATCGGAGCCATGGGCTTTGTCTCGCTGAATGACGCACTCTTCGCTGTCGTTTAAACCCGAAAGAGCCTTCATGATGGCCGTTGGGGCGCCACAGTACGCACAGAAGGCGGTGGTACCGCAGCCGCCTGGCTTCTCGCACGAGTGCACACAGCCTATCGCCTCCCCTGGCCTCAGACCGAGCGCGTCTTCGCCAAAGGACTCGCGCGCCTGGCGGTTCATCCATACTATTTGACGTTTGTCGTTTAGCGCCATCATGAGCATGGGTATATCTTCCATGACGACTATCAAAGGACTGGCTAGTAACAGGGATTGCTGGGTCAGCACTTTCTGTTCGTGTTCCCTGGGAGCGGGCAAATAGCCTGTTTCAGTGGCTTCAGGGTCAAACATGAGGAGCGTCTGGTTCATGGTGCGCTCCTTTCGCGTTGATACTTGACGCGAAACCCCGATTGCGTCAAGGTTACCATAGCAGACATTACTATCAGTATTGTAGTGATTTGCAGGGGTTATTTCAAACGTTGGCGCCATGCAAGACCAAAAATCGGCACAATCAATACATTCTACAGAGTGTATGAGTGTACGATACAGTGGAGGTTCCCGTGTCCATTACCGTAGAGCACGAGAAGCGAAAGAAAGAAATTCTCGAAAATGCCCTCGACGTTTTTATAGAAGAAGGCTACGCCGATACGACGTTCCAGAAAATTGCCGATCGTTGCGGTATAACCCGAACCATCCTGTACCTCTACTTCAAGAACAAGCGTGAAGTATTCATGTTCAGTATAAAGCGTTTTACAGAGAGGCTCGAAGCGGAAATACGGGAGGTGGCCGTAGAACCGGCGCCATCCTACGAGGTTCTGGAACGGCTCGCATCGCTCGTAATAGGGCGTAGCGCCGAGCAGGCCAAGCTGCTGTCTGTAATCGTCGGCTACCTCGAGCACGCCCGCAAGTCCGGAACAGACGTAACCGAGCGGGTGCGACGGCGTACGATACGAATGCGCCATATAATATCCGGTATCGTTATCCACGGGCAGAAGAAGGGCGAATTGAAGAAGGTATCCGTTGGCACCGTATCAGATTTCTTTTATGGCCTGGTAGAAGCGGCAATCTTCAGGGTAGCCGTACTGGGCAGGACGGACTGCCGTGACCTAGAAGCCGCGATGAAGCTTTTTTTTGAAGGATTGAGGGCTTGATTGATGGACACGGTTGATACACCGGCTTCTATGACTCCCCCGGCCAACGCCGCGGCCGTCCGCAAGCCCGTCTGGCTGAAGGTTGCCGTGCCGAGTGGGCAACGCTGGAAGGCGATGAGCGACCTCATAACAAGACACGGGCTGCACACCGTATGCGACGAAGCTGCCTGCCCCAATAAGGCCGAGTGCTGGGGCTGTGGCACGGCGACGTTCATGGTGCTCGGAGACGTGTGTACCCGCGGTTGCAGGTTCTGCGCCGTCGCCACTGGCGTCCGGGGCTCCGACCCCAACCCTGACGAACCGGCGGAACTCGCCGCGGCGGTTGTCGAGCTCGGGCTGCGCTACGCGGTCATCACGAGCGTAGACAGGGATGACCTTCTTGATCGAGGCGCAGGGCATTTCGCCGCGTGCGTATCCGCTATAAAAGCCGCCGTACCCGGCGTGATGGTAGAGGTGCTCATACCCGACTATCGAGGCGCCGAGCTGGACGCGCTGGCGGCGGCAGGCCCGGATGTGATAGCCCACAATGTTGAAACGGTGCGGCATCTGCAGTCGGTACGCGACGCGCGGGCATCGTTTGACCTGTCGCTTCAAACGCTTCGCGAAGCCAGGGAGAGAACAACCGCGATGACCAAATCCAGTCTGATGCTTGGCCTCGGTGAAACCGAGGATGAAGTGTGCGCCGCCATGGATGAGCTGCGCGGCGTTGACTGCGATATGCTCGTGATGGGGCAGTATCTGCGCCCTACGACCAGGCAGTTACCAGTCGTGGAATACCTCAGCCCCGAGCGTTTCGATCGCTACGCCGCGCTGGCGCTGGAACGGGGTTTCAAGTCCGTTGTGTCGTCGCCGCTGGCCAGAACGAGTTACCACGCGATGGAGGGGCGCCTCTCCGCCGCCGTCAGATGAAAGGCTCATACGTTGGAAAGCCGTCCAGAGGCAAGCTCCTGCGGATGGACATGGAATGGGAAGATGGGCTCGTCGTACAGATTTCAATACGTGGTGATTTTTTTGCCCACCCCGAAAACGCTTTTGACGAAGCCGAAGCGGCTCTGGCGGGCGCAAGGGTGGCCGAGCTGGGCGACGTGTTTGAGCGCGAACTGTCGGCGCGTGGCGTAACGTTGTTCGGCCTTACTCCCGTGGACGTCGGCGCCGCGGCCGCTACCATAGTCGTAGGCGCGCATAACCCTGATAACGGAGCGTAATCGTGGCGGAATTCAGATACCTGGAGACGGGAGCGGCCCGCGCCTCGTTTAATATGGGCCTTGACGAGGCGGTGCTCGAGTCTGTGACTTCCGGTGCGGCAAAGCCGACGCTGCGATTGTACGCGTGGAAGCCGGCGGCGGTGTCGCTGGGCTACTTCCAGGGCGTGCGTGACGAAGTGGACCTCGACGCGTGCGCCGCGCTAGGCGTCGACGTCGTGCGGAGACTCACCGGTGGCGGCGCCGTATACCACGCCGACGAGCTTACGTACAGCGTCGTCGTGCCCGAGTCCCACCCGCTGGCCAGGGGTGGCATTCTGGAGTCGTACCGTTCGATCTGCGCCGGAGTAATAGCCGGGCTCGAAGAACTGGGCGTACGCGCGCAGTTCGCGCCGCTCAACGACATCGTCTCCAACGGCAAAAAGCTGTCGGGCAACGCGCAAACCCGCAAGCACGGGTGTCTGCTCCAGCACGGCACCGTTCTACTGGGGGTGGATCTGGACGCCATGTTTACGGTGCTGCGGGTGCCAAGCGAGAAGCTCAGGGGCAAGCTCATAGCCGACGTCAGGGCCAGGGTGTCATCCGTTCGCAGTGAACTCGGGCGAACCATTCCCTACGAGGAGGCTGTCGTGGCTTTTGAACGCGGCTTTGGCGCGGCCTTCGGTGGCCTCGACGATAAGACGTCTCCTACCCCCGAAGAGCTGAGCAGCGCCGACTTGCACGCAGCCGATCGATTTGAGAGCGAAGCCTGGACGTTCAAGCGCTGAGCGAGAGCGGCTCCTAGGGGATGTCCACCGCGGCCAGCGCCCTGGCTTCGATGTGGCGCGCTACGACCTGTGCTTCGAACAGCGCGTCTAGCCTGTCCCTGTACACCAGTATGTCGTTGATGTAATCAAGGGTGCGTCGGGGGGTGCCGCTCTTGCTGACTCTGCCCAGGCCGGCGTTGTACACGGCGAGCGCGGCGACTTCGTTGCCACCGCTGGCCAGGCAGAACGACAGGTGCGCTATGCCGTGGTGCACGTTTGTCGGTATATCATAGAAATCTTCAATCGACAGTGAAGGAAACGAGCGGGAATTGAGCTGAAAAACGCCGCGGTCTACCGACGAATCGGTGTTGCGGTTGAAGGCCCGCGGCTCAAAGCCGCTCTCTGTGCTGGCAAGAGCGAACGCGAGCGTAGCCGGAATGCCGTGCATGGTCGCTTCTTCCAGAATGGCCTGAGAAACCGCGTAGTTTCCCGTCAGCTGTTCAAAGAAGGCCAGTGTCAGTGGCCTTGTATCCGGATCACGGAAGTACGAGGCAACGTGGTCTGATCGGGTCTTTACTCGCATCGCGTCACGAAAATCGCTGGCGGCAAGGTCGCTCAAAGCCTTGAAGTCGACGGGAACGTACAAAAACTCGTCCGCGTCCGTAGCCGAGGGGTCGTTGGACGCGTACACCGTCAGCGTCAATACCATGACAGACAGCATAAACAGCGATAAAAGAACGTTGGGGCTGTGGCTATGATTCATGAGGAATGGATTCTCCTGTCCACGGGGTTTGAATTGTAACGATAAGCTTGCTGTATTGAGGCTCTTTCAAAACTCAGGAAGTTTTGAAAGAGCTACCCTGAATCCGCGATTGGG
>JAFGUM010000269.1 GCA_016938515.1 Spirochaetales bacterium
TCGCGCGCGCAATAAAGCCGGCACCGGTGCCGACGAAGCAACGTGGCGCAGCGTCCTCAGCCAGGAATACGAAAGCTGGCGCAAGGACTACGAAGAAGTAAAATCGGCTGGCGGCCTGTACGTCCTCGGCACGGAGCGACACGAATCGCGGCGTATCGACAACCAGCTGCGTGGTCGTTCTGGCCGTCAGGGTGACCCCGGGCGCTCACGCTTTTTCATATCGCTCGACGACGACCTGATGCGGCTGTTCGGCGGCACCAACCTTAAAAGCCTCATGATGAAGGTTGGCATGAAGGAAGGCGAGCCGATTTACCATCCCCTGCTCAACAAGACTATGGAAAACGCGCAGAAGCGCGTTGAAGAGCGCAACTTTGACATTAGAAAACACCTCCTTGAGTACGACGACGTTCTCAACCAGCAACGGAAGTTCATCTACGCGCAGAGAGACGCAATAATACTGGACAAGGATCTGGTGGCGCGCGTTGTAGCATCGTCACGCGAAATGCTCGAAGTTATGCTGCAGCAGTACGAAGACGGGGTCAAAGCCGACCGCAAGGCCGCGTACGCCGCATTGCAGGAATCTCTCAAAACCTCGTTTGGCTTCGTGCTGCCGTTCAAGTCAGACTCTCCGGAGACCACCAGACCAGGAGATTTGTCCGCGACGGCGATAGGCGAACTGGAGAGGGATCTCGAAGAAAAGCTGGCTATGGCCGGAACCGCCAACCTCAACCATTTCCTGCGCTGGAAGTATCTGCAGGCGATAGACCAGAAGTGGCTCGATCATCTTGAAAACATGGAGGCGCTGCGGGAAGCCGTATACCTCCGTCATTACGCGCAAAAAAACCCGCTGCTCGAATACAAGCTTGAAGGCTTCGAACTGTTCGACGTGATGATCGAGGATATCAGGCGAAGCGTGGCTAGCACCTTGTTCCTCGTGCGCGTACAGAATCAGGAAGACCGGAGCATGCGGCCAGTGGTCAGCGGCGGAGAGACACGCCACGACGAGATGGGCCAGTTTGGGGGAGCTGACAGCGTTGAAACCGCCAAACGTCAGGCAGCCTCCAGCGCCACCGCCCAAGCCGCCACCCCGGGCAATGCAACCGTCGTTCGAACCTATCCCAAAGTGGGACGAAATGACCCCTGTCCCTGCGGCTCGGGCAAAAAATACAAGCACTGCCACGGCGCCTGATGGCCCACCTCAAAAACGTCTGTAGCACAGAAACACGAGAAGCTGGGGAAACAGGGAAAAAGAACAGCGGAGAAATGTAGGGTATGGCATGTCTCTTAACTGGCGCGAGATAGACATAATACTTTCAGAACTGGACGTAATCGGAGCCCAGGTTCAGAAAGTAGTGCAGCCCTCCTACGATACGCTCGTGCTATCGCTGTACAAACCGGGGGTAGCTACCGAGCTCCTGTTCTGCATTGCTCACGGCGCGTGCAGGATACACGCAACTACCCGCGCCGTACCCAAAGCAGAAAAGCCGCAGCGATTCATGGAGCTGCTGCGCTCGCAAATTCGTGGCGCGCGCGTAGAA
>JAFGUM010000270.1 GCA_016938515.1 Spirochaetales bacterium
CGCGCTGGCAAAAGCCCTGCATACCATGAGCCCTGCCGGCGTCGTCGAGCTGATCAAGCAGTCTAAACTCCGGGGGCGGGGCGGTGGCGGCTTCCCGACCGGGGTCAAGTGGGAATCGACGAGCCAGGAGAAGGAAGATGTCAAATACGTCATCGTCAACGGAGACGAAGGCGATCCGGGCGCCTTCATGGATCGTAGCCTCCTGGAGGGCAACCCGCACAGCATTCTGGAAGGGCTGATTATAGGAGCCTATGCTGTTGGCGCCCACAAGGGCTTTATCTACGTGCGCCAGGAATATCCCCTGGCTGTTGAGAACTCCCTCAAAGCCATCGAGCAGGCGCGGGAGTACGGCTTCCTTGGCAAGAACATTCTCGGTTCAGGCTTCGATTTCGACGTGATGATACACCGGGGAGCTGGAGCCTTCGTGTCGGGAGAGTCGAGCGCGCTGATGAACGCCATCGAGGGGAGGGTAGGCGAGCCCCTACCCAAGTATATCCACACCTCGGCCAGAGGATTGTGGGACAAGCCCACCGTTCTCAACAACGTGGAAACCTGGGCCAACGTGCCGCTGATCGTCAGGCAAGGAGCTGAATGGTTCAACAGCATAGGCACTGAGAAGAGCAAGGGCACGAAGGTCTTCTCCCTCACCGGCAAGATAAGGAACAGCGGCCTCGTCGAGGTGGCAATGGGAATAACGCTGCGGGACATCGTGGAAAAGCTGGGCGGCGGCGTGCGTGGCGGCAAGCTTAAAGCGGTACAGACCGGCGGGCCCTCCGGCGGGTTTATCCCTGAAAGCCAGCTCGACATTCCGGTAGATTTTGACGCGCTGGAAGAAGCCGGCTCTATGATGGGCTCGGGCGGGATGATAGTCATGGACGACCATACCTGCATAGTCGATACCACGCGATTCTACGTAAATTTCCTCGCCCACGAATCCTGTGGCCAGTGCGTACCCTGCCGTGAAGGCTTGCGCCAGATGCTCAAGATCCTGGACAGGATCGTTTCAGGGCAGGGCAGGGAAGGCGACATCGAACTGATGGAAGAGCTGTGCGACCTGATGACCGACGCGTCGCTCTGCGCGCTCGGCAAGAGCGCGGCCAACCCCGTGCGAAGCGCGATAAAGCATTTCCGGGCTGAGTTTGATGCGCACATACAGCAGAAGCGTTGCCCCGCCCTCGTCTGCCCTGAGCTCGTACGCTACGAGATAAACGGGGAGGCGTGCGTTGGATGCGGTGCCTGCAAGCGTGAATGCCCGGTCGAAGCCATCGTCGGTGATACCAAGCACCCGCACGTTATAGAACAGTCGCTCTGCATTAAGTGCGGGAACTGTCTTGAAGTCTGTAAATTCGGCGCTGTCAGCAAGCTGGCGGGCGCCGGATCCACCCTGAACGCCAGCATGGTAGAGGAGCACATCGTATGAGTACGGTAACACTGGTGATTGACGGCAAGACCGTCACCGCTGAAAAAGGAACCTCGCTGCTCGAGGCGGCCCGTAGCGTCGGCATAGACATCCCTACGCTGTGCTACTCTGAACAGCTGAAGCCGGCGGGAAGCTGCCGCATGTGCATGGTTGAAGTTACC
>JAFGUM010000271.1 GCA_016938515.1 Spirochaetales bacterium
CGCGGAAAGTATCTGGAGCCGCTCATGATTCAACCTCCCAGCGCTTTGTTATCAGTACCTGCAACGTGCTTATAACACCCACGACGAGGAAGAACAGCACCGCTTTTGCAGACCCCATGCCGTAGTTGTTGTATGAGAACGCCTCATAGTAGATGTTGATGGCAAAAGTCTCTGTAGAACCGAACGGCCCTCCAGCGGTTAGTGAGAAAATCACGTCGAACATCTTGGTAGTCCACGACAGCACGAGGAAGAGGCATACGGTAAACGCGGGCATCACGAGCGGCACGATTATCTTTACCAGCGTCTGCATCGACGAGGCGCCGTCGATGCGAGCCGCCTCGAGCAGATCCGTGTTTATGTTTACGATGGCGGCTATGTAGATGACCATCAGGTACCCGGTGCGTTGCCAGACGAAAACGATTACCGACGCCCAGAAACCCGTTTCCGGCGTGCCCAGCCAGGGCAGCTGAAACAGGCTCCAGCCGGTCGTCTCGCCGAGAGCGCCAAATCCTGTTATAAATATGAAACGCCACACAAAGCCGAGTATTATGCCGCCTATCACGTTGGGCAGAAAGAAGACAGTTCGCAGGATAGACACGAGCCTGAGCTTCATCGTAAGCACGAGAGCCAGCGCGAAGGCGAGGGCGTTGGACAGAATAAGTGACACAACGGTAAACTTGAGCGTGAATATGGCCGCGACCCCCGCCTGCTCGTCCCCCTTGAAGATGGCTGCGTAGTTTTGCAAGCCTATCCAGACAGCTTCCTTGTTGACGCCGTTCCATCTGGTAAACGAGTAGTAGATACCCATGACAAACGATGCCAGAACTATAACAGAAAAAACAGCAAAACCTGGCCCCATGAACAACGCGTCATCGCGAAGCTCTCTCAGCGCTCTTCTGTTCATGCAGTCGCTCCTGTACGCGCGTAGACGGCACCGGCACTGATGGCCGGCACCGCTACGGTTACGCTATTTCTTGAGCTTCATCCACGCTTCATCGAGCTTGCGCAGAACGGTAGGCCAATCCTGCTTGCCAGCTACGTACGCCTGGATGTTGTTGTTGGCTTCCTGGGCAAAGCCGTCGGGGAAGAATCCGAACACCCACGGGATAGTCTTGCCATCAGCCGAGTACGCGAGGATATCGGTACCAACGCCCCCGAGGCCCTTGGGCGAAACCCCAGAGTACGCCGGGATGAACCTGAACTTTTCGGTGAGGTAGGACTTTCCGATATCAGTGGTTACCAGGTAGTTGAGGAATGCCTTGGCTGCCTTCTGCTCGGCCGGAGACGAGCTCTTGTTTACCACGAAGTAGAAAGGCACACCCACCGCAATGCGGTCGGACGCGGCCTTGTCATCGTTGAGCGGCATGGGCAACAAACCGATGTTTATCGCGGGATTGGCGGTGTAAATGGGAATTTCTTTCCAGACGCCCTGCTGTATCATCGCGGCTTGCCCGTTGGCAAACAGCTGAATCTGCATCAGGTGGTCGGTGGTAAGCGGGTTCTTCTCGCCAAACTCGAGGGTGAGGTCGACAAGGTTCTTGAGTTCCTGGAAGGCCTTGGTACCGGCCATCGTCACCGTGCCTTCACCGAGCGACTTGATGAAGCCCTTGGGGTCGGTTTGCTGCGCAAACGCCATGTTCATCAGGTGCAAACCCGGCACCCACCAAGTGGCGTAACCGGTTGCAAACGGGGTATAGCCAGCAGCCTTGATCTTCTGCGCAGCAGCCCTCAGCTCGCTCTGGGTCTTGGGCAGCGTCGTTATGCCCACCTTGGCGAAGATGTCCTTGTTGTAAATGTACCCGTAGCCTTCAAGATTTACGGGCATTCCCATCTGGGCACCATTGACATTAAGCTCTTTCATCGCGAACGGCAGGGCCGTCTTGAGCCAGGGCTCTCCTGTAAAGTCTGCGATGTACTCCTGCCACAGCTCGTACTGGCTTAAACCCTCGATGGGGAAGATGTCCGGGCCTTCATTGGCGGCAAACTTGCTCTTGAGGATAGTCTGCCAAACGGCGCCGCCGCCTACCGTCTCGGTAACGACGGTGACGTTGGGGTATTCCTGCTGGAACTCCAGAGCAAGCTCCTTGTACAGCCCGTCGAGGTCCGGTTTGTGCTGGAACAGGTGCAGCGTCACCTGTTCTACAACGGCCGCCTGTGGCGTCGCCTGTGGCGTCGCCTGTGGCGTCGCCTGTGGCGTCGCCTGCGGCGTCGCCTGTGGCGTCGGTGCCTCATCCTTTCCACCCAGCGCGAAGGCCGAGGCCGCCATCAGCACCATCATGGCTACCGTGAACAGTTTTTTCATAACGCTCCTCCTTCTCTCCTCAATAAAAATAATGGAAGCATTCTAGCAGCTCCCACGCTTTACAAACGTTGGTTTCAGCACCTCCCGCAGAGGCTCCCTATATTTGCCCAGCACCCACGACGTCATCGCCTCCGCAGAAATAACGGCGATATCGGTCTTGGGCTGGTGTATCGTAGATAGTGTTGGCCGAGAGTACGTGCACCAGTCGACGTCATCGTACCCCACGATAGCCAGAGAATCCGGCACCGATACGCCGCGATCCGCAAGCGCGTTCATCACGCCAAAGGCGCAGTTGTCTGACTGGACGAACAGGCCGTCCGCCTCGCACAGCTCGGCAAAACGCTCGCTGCCAAGACGATACGCGTCATCGTATGATCCTGACGCAAGCGTCAGCTTGGCGTACGACAGCTCCCGCTTACTCCGCATCATCGACTGGAAGCCCTGGATTCTCACCTCGAACTGAAGGCTGTCCTCCGCGACGGTCACGAGGCGCCTGCGCCCCCGGGATATGAGCGCGTTGGCCGCGAGCACGCCCCCGTGAAAATGGTCTATGAGTATGTAGTCGTACCGCTCTATCCACGGTGCCCGCGCCGGGTTTATGAGGATGATCCTGTCCGTGTACCTGGCCGCTTCTCGAACGGCTTCCTCGGTAACCTCGTAGCCGATGAGGATGAGCCCATCTACCTTTTTTTGCCGCACGAGGCGGGTGAGCTCTGATACGTCCTCGCCAACGGTGTCGTAGCCGTGGATGAGCGAGTCAAAGCCGCGCTGAGCCAGCTCGTCGCTTATCATGTGCATCAGCCTCACCGTATAGACGGACTCAACGGCGCGCAGCCTGCGGTACGGATACAGTACGCCCACCGTCATGTGAATGCCCGTAGCCAGGCTCTTGGCTCCAGCGTTTATCTGGTACCCCGCGTCCAGCGCGATTTTCTTGATGCGCGCCTTCGTGCCGTCCGCGACGTTCGGGTTGTCGTTGAGCGCGCGCGACACCGTAGCGTAGCTCAGGCCGGTAAGCCTGGCGAGTTCCCTGATGGTCACGCGCTGGCCTCCGCTGTCAGGGCGGGTTCTGCGACATCCAGCCGAAGGTCTACCGGCAATGCGCCCGCAGCCATCGACTGCTCGGCGGCGAGCACCATCCGCAGCGACTCGTAGCCGTCAAACGACGACGCTACCGGGTGGCCGCCGTCGTAAAAGCCACGCATCTCGCGCAGCAGCGCTTTGTCGGCACCATAGTGCGAGCTGTTAAAGTCATCACCGCCCGCAAAAAACACGCGGCGTGATCGGCCGTAGTCAGATATCACCGACAGCTCTCCCGAGCTTCGCGTCAGGACGATGCGACCGGCGGAACCGAGCAGCTCCAGCGTCTCCTGATCGTCAGCCTCCGGGCCGTAGATTGCCCAGAACAGGCTGGCTTGCACTCCGTTGGCGTACTCCACGGAGACTATCGCGTGGTCTTCTATGTCGGCGCCGGGACGGTATACGCAGGTATCTGCCCGGTTTATCTCTTCTGTAGCTTCTGACCAGGACGGGTAGCGCAGGATGTGGCCACCCTCGCGGCTTTCTCCCTGTGAAGGAAGCCTCCGGTATGGACAGTCGCGGTCGCAGACGGCGCAATACGGCGGAGCATCAGGATCGGGGCTGAAGATGGAACTTCGACCGCCCATCGCCGTAAGGCGCACGGGCATGCTGCCGGTCATCCAGTTCATTACGTCGAAGTGATGGCTAGACTTGTCGTTGAGAGCACCGCCAGACCATTGCTTGCGTCGATGCCAGAGCTGGAAGTACCTTGTGTAGGGTATCAGCGAACGAATCTGCATCATTTGCAGCTCGCCTATCTCGCCAGACAGAAGAATATCGCGCGCGGTGCGCCATGAAAGCTCGTAACGCCGCGTAAAACCCATGATGAGCGTGTTGCCCGTCCGTTGCTCGGCGTCCCGGATGGCACGGGCATCGTCGAGGCTCACGGAAATGGGCTTGTCCAGATACACCCGCTTGCCCGACTCAAGCGCCGCCACCGCCACCTCGCGGTGCGTGTAGGTGTGCGTCGTTATTATTATAAAGTCGACGCGCCCGTCGTTGATAAGATCACGGTAGTCGGCGTACAGCGCGGGATGTACAGACTCACCAGCCGCGGCGAAAGATTGTACCAAAAAGCCTTCAGCTTCCCTGAGGCGCGCTGGCAGAGCGTCGCACAACGCTTCAAGCCTGAACCCCGTTTCGGCAGCGAGCTCGGCTAGCCGTGCGCCCAGTATAAAACAGCCGCGCTCCCCTGTACCTATTATGCCAACGCCTATACGCTTCATGCGCACACCCCTGTTGCCGCTCCACCGTGCTGTTATGTCATAGCCAGCACTGATTGTAACCGGTTACAGAATAAATCGGGATATACGTCCTGTCAAGCGTAACATCTAGCGTTTCCAGAATGCGCGCAAGCGTATGGAATATATCAAAAGGCTGCCGGGCGGCAGCCACGCTACAAGTCCTCTTCGCCGCTTATTTAAAACAAGACCCCAACCTTTCGGTTGGGGTCTTGTTTTTTGCGGCGAAGAGGACTTGGCTTCCACTTCTCGACATCCTGTCTCGAAGTTCCAGCCCGCCTCAGACGCTTTCGGCGCATCGTGCGCCTCACGCTCGCCGGCTCGCGACGCGTCCTCGGTTCAAGTCCTCTTCGCCGCTTATTTAAAACAAGGCCCCAACCTTTCGGTTGGGGTCTTGTTTTTTGCGGCGAAGAGGACTTGAACCTCCATGCCTCTCGGCACTAGCACCTCAAGCTAGCGTGTCTGCCAATTCCACCATCGCCGCTGGCATCGACGGACAGTTTATACACGAAAGACTCAGACGATGTCAAGCTTGGGCCAGCTATCGCTCATTTCGTTTCCCGCGATACGTGCAGTAGTTCCCTGGCGCGGGCTATGGCCAGATCAATGGCTGGCAAAATATTCTCCTTGCCTATTCGAGCGGCCAGGCCAGTTGACTCAAAGGCTTTGCGGGGTTGTTCGTTGACGCCAGACAGCACCAGCGTCGTGTGGTGACGCTCACAGTGACGTCTGAACGCTTCCAGGGCGTTGAGCCCGGTCGCGTCTATCGCGGGTACGTTTCTCATGCGCAGTATAAAGACCTCGGGCGCCCTGGATACCTGGCTGAGGGCATCCTGCAGGTAGTCCGCGGTGCCAAAAAAGAACGGCCCGTTTATCTCGTACAGCTCTACGCCCGCCGGTATGCTCGCCGGCACGAGGCAGCTCGAGCTGTCAACCTCGGTAGCATCGAGTATCGGCGTTAGCGAGCTCGTTTCGGCGGTACGCTTTATGAACAGGAACACAGCGAGCATGAAGCCAACCTCTACCGCCACCGTCAGATCTATCGCTACGGTAAGCACGAATGTTACCAGCATCACGATGGTGTCACTCTTGGGTGCGTAGCGCATCGACAAAAAGCGCCTGAGTTCGCTCATGTCCCACGCGACGACGAGAAGCACGGCTGAAAGCGCCGCGAGTGGTATCGCTGAAGCCAGACCGGACAGGAAGACGGTAAAGACGAGCAGCACGAGCGCGTGCACCATACCGGACACCGGCGACTGCGCGCCGTTCTTGATGTTGGTAGCCGTCCGGGCAATGGCTCCCGTTGCCGGAATACCTCCGAACAGCGCGCACAACGCGTCGGCAGCCCCTTGGGGATGGCGCCGTACTTGGAACCTATTGTCGGCACGGGCAGATCCAGCAAGAAAGCCGCCAGAGACACTACACCGATCGCGATGACCGCAGCGGGCAGCCGGGGCGCCAGCTTCCTGATGACGATGATGAGCGCCATCGTCGCTACCCCCGTCGCAAGAACGTAGTAGTCGATCGTCGGCGCGTAGCGAGCCACCGAAGCCAGACGCGCGAAAAATTCCGCGGGATACTCGGGTATCGCCAGCCCGAGGAAGTCCTTGAGCTGCCCACCGGCTATGATGAGTCCTATGCCGGTGGTAAAACCGGTGGTAACCGGGTACGGTATAAACTTGATAAGCCGGCCGAGACCTGTCAATCCCATTGCCACCAGCATGATGCCGGCCAGCAGCGTCGCGGTGACGAGACCACCCATGCCGTGCTCCGCTATGACGCCCGCGATTATGACGACAAAGGCTCCCGTAGGGCCGGACACCTGATACCGGCTACCCCCGAGCGCGGATATAACGAAACCACCTATGATAGCCGTCCACAAGCCCTGCGCAGGGCTCGCTCCGGCTCCTATCGCGAAAGCTATCGCCAGCGGCAGCGCGACGATACCCACGGTTACTCCGGAAGCGAGGTCTTTGGACAGCATTGATCGGGTATAGCCAGATCGCAGAACGGTTACGATTGCGGGTACAAAACCGCGAAATGAGACGGACGTTGTGGTGGCTGCCATGATGCGCTCGACTATACGCCTGCTTTGATCGCTCATCAAGAGCCCCTGGCGTCTAGCAGGGCAGCAGGAAGAGAACGACTTTACACGCGCACGCGTCTAACGGCCAGGCATCTACCATCCGCGTCCAGTTCGAACAGAGCGCCGGAAACCGTAGAGTCACCTTCGGCTACTTCCATTTTTATGGGCATCTGGCTGATGTTGCGCCTGAGGCACGCGTCTACCTTTACGCCTATCACGGAGTCAGACGGCCCGCTCATGCCAAGATCCCCGATATAGCCCGTGCCGCGTGGCAAAATGCGTTCATCCGCCGTCTGCACGTGCGTGTGCGTGCCGGCGAAAGCGGCTACACGCCCGTCAAGGTACAGCGAAAGGGCTTCCTTCTCGGCAAAAGACTCCGCGTGAAAGTCAACCACGACGACAGAACCCGGCTCAACGCCGGCGAGCAGCTCGTCGGCGCGCGCAAACGGGTTGTCTATCGGGCTCATACCCTCCCGCCCCTGCAGGTTTACAACCACCCAGCGCGCGCCTCCCTTTTCTGCCGTGAACAACCCGGTTCCAGGCGCTCTGGCGGGGTAGTTGGCCGGCCTGAGTATTCGTGGATCACCCTTAAGCAGCTCGGCTGCGCCTTTCTTCTCCCAGATGTGGTTGCCGCTGGTAATCACGTCTACGCCAGCGGCAAAGATGGCGTCGGCGCAGTGGCGCGTGAGCCCGATACCGGCAGCGGCGTTTTCGCCGTTGGCCACGACCAGATCTGGCCGCAGTTCCCGTAGGAGAGCGGGCATGGCCGCGGCAAACGCGTGAATGCCGGCGTCTCCCACAATATCGCCTATCATCAGCACCCTATGCCCAGCATTCATCCTTGGAACCACCTTCCCGCATCGTATACGCTATCCTCTGGCGAAGGCAAGGACGCCGGCATCCAGCACAGGTAATCAAACGGGCCACCCCTAAGGATGGCCCGTGTAGTCAGTACCGCACTGAAATGCTACCTGGCGTACTCCACGATCCTCGTTTCACGGATTATGGTAACCTTTATACGCCCGGGGTAACGCATGTCGGTCTCAATCTTCTTTGCTATGGACTTGCACAGGTCCTTGGCGTCATCATCCGAGACCTTCTCGTTGTTTACGATGATGCGAAGCTCACGTCCGGCTTGTATGGCGTACGCTTTGTCAACACCCGAGAAACTCTCGGCGATGCTCTCGAGGTTCTCGAGACGCTTGACGTAGTTGTCCAGCGTTTCCCGCCTGGCTCCCGGCCTAGCCGCCGAAATAGCGTCGGCAATCTGGCACAGCACGCTTTCAAGGCAGTTTGGCTCGATATCCGCGTGGTGCGAGCCTATCGCGTTTACCACCCGGGGATCTTCACCAAGCTTGCGAGCCAGATCCATGCCTATCTCGGCGTGGTTCTGGTCGGAATCCGACTCAACACCCTTGCCTATATCGTGGAGCAGGGCTCCACGCTTCGCCAGATCCCGGTTGGCGCCCAGCTCGGCGGCGAGCATACCCGCTATGACAGCTACTTCTTTGGAGTGTGACAACACGTTCTGGCCGTAGCTCGTCCGGTAGTGCAGGCGTCCCAAGGCACGGATGAGCTCGGGGTTCATGTTGTGCAAGCCCAGGTCGAATACTACCTTCTCGCCCTCTTCAAAGATTTTCTGCGATATCTCCCGGCTTACCTTCTGTACGACTTCTTCGATGCGAGCCGGGTGAATGCGCCCGTCGGCTATGAGTCGCTCGAGTGAAACGCGGGCAATCTCCCTGCGCACCGGGTCAAAGCACGAAATGACAACAGCCTCGGGCGTATCGTCGATAATTACGTCAACGCCAGTGAGCGTCTCAAGCGTCCTGATGTTGCGGCCTTCACGGCCTATGATGCGGCCTTTCATTTCGTCACCCGGCAACGAAACGCTCGTAACGGTTACCTCGGCGGTAACGTCTGCCGCGAGTCGCTGCATCGTCGTAACGAGGATATCCCTGGTGCGCTTCTCAGCGCCCGTCTGGGCTTCCTGCTCAATCTTGTTGAGCAGAGCCTGCGCGTCGTGGCGGGCTTCGTTTTCGAGTCCCTGGATGATGAGAGCCTTGGCCTCCTCAGAACTAAGGCCGGAAATACGCTCAAGCTCCTTGCGGTACTGCTCTTCCTGGCCGGCGAGGTACTCTTCTTTGCCGGTAATAGCCCGATTTCTCTCGGCCAGTGCTTCTTCCTGCTTTTCCAGTGTCTCAATCTTCTTGTCGAGGTTCTCTTCTTTTTGGACGAGCCGGCGTTCGTAACGCTGTATCTCGGCTCTACGTTCACGGGTATCCCGCTCCTGCTGGTTTCTCTCCCTGATGAGCTGATCTTTGGCCTCAAGCAGTATTTCGCGCTTCTGCGCTTCAGCCTGTTTTACCGCTTCTTGCGTTATACGCGCTGCTTTCTGCTCGGCAGCCGTAAGTTGAAATCTGGCGTACAGCCAGCGGATCATCCATCCCAGGAAAAGACCGGCAAGAGGAAGGGCTATGTATACTATAGCCATCGTATCCTCCTGCTTTCTAGAATTCCTTATGCATTATAGTGAATGGCGGGGCTTTGTCAAGAAAACACCCCTCGCGGCCGGGTCGCACGCTACCGCCTGCCAGCAACGTTGACGGCAGGAACAGCGCGCATTATAGTTTCATTCGTTGCCTGGTACGGAGCCTTGGGCCCCGTTTCAGGCCGGCTCGCCGTGCGAGCCGACAGCCCAACCCGGCGGGTATGCGCCTGCGCTACGGAGACCGTTGCCATGTCGAAGAAGATCTATGTTGGAAACATGAACTATGCCACGACTGAAGAGAGCCTTCGCGAACTTTTCGGGCAATTTGGCGGTGTTGAATCGGTAGCAATCATAATGGATCGAGCCACGGGCAGAGCCAAGGGTTTTGGCTTTGTCGAGATGGAAAGCGACGAAGCCGCGCTCGCGGCCATAGCCCAGCTCGACGGCCAGGAGTACGAAGGACGCAGACTTCGTGTAAATGAAGCGCAGGAAAAACCGCGAGACTCCGCTCCCCGGCACTACTGAGAGCCAGGCTCCGGAAAAGCGTCGAACCCGAGCGCTCTGGCCGCATCCAGAAATCGCTCGGGAACGGGCGCCCTGAACGTAGACACCACATCCATCCCCGGCAGGAGTACCCGGAGTTCGTACGCGTGTAGCATAAGCGTGGCGCCGGGCAGGCGCCTGTCAGGCGAGCCGTATACGGGATCACCGAAAATGGGACAACCCAGCTCCCGGCAGTGTACGCGTAGCTGGTGCGTCCTCCCCGTTCGCAAGCCCATGGCCAGTACGGCCGCTCCGCCCGACGTGGCCAGCACACGCCAGTCGCTTATGGCGCGCTTGCCTGTGCCTTCGGGGGCTGGCGCGAACCGCTTGCGGTTTTTTGGATCCCGAGCCAGCCAGTCGTCTACGCGGCCACTCGTGGCCCGGGGAACGCGGGTGACTATGGCCAGGTAGGTTTTTTCTGCAACACGGTTGCGGAACTGGGCGGACAGAAACTCCTGCGCGGCCGCGCTCCGTGCGGCGATGATGACCCCGGAGGTGTCCTTGTCCAGACGGTGTACGATGCCAGCCCTCGGCGGTGCGTGTTCAGGCTTCTCGCATCGCCCCAGGAGGGCATTGGCGAGCGTACCGCTCCAGTTGCCGTGCGCTGGATGTACGACCATACCCTGAGGCTTGTCCACCACGATGACGTTGGCGTCTTCGTACAGCACCCTGAGCGGTATGGCTTCGGCTTTCGTGGC
>JAFGUM010000272.1 GCA_016938515.1 Spirochaetales bacterium
CGCGCTAGCGATACCGGGACAGCTACAACACTACGAGGTGCTTATGCCCACGGGTTTCAACCTTGATGACGCCATCAGAAAAGTACCAGACTTTCCAAAGCCTGGAATACTGTTTTACGACATAACGAGCGTGCTGGCCAATCCTGATGCCTTCAGATACTGCATCGAGTCCATGGTCCGCCTGTATAAAGGCGTTGAGATAGACGCCATTGCCGCCATTGAATCGAGGGGATTCCTGTTCGCAGCTCCCTTTGCTGACAGAATAGGCGTTCCGTTACTGCTGGTTCGCAAGAAGGGCAAGCTCCCTGGTAAAACCCTGTCCAAGAGCTACAACCTGGAATACGGTACAGCCGAGATAGAAATACACGAAGCAGATATCCCCCGAGGGGGCAAGGTACTTCTCGTAGACGACCTCATCGCTACTGGTGGCACCATCCGCGCCGCCGCTGACATACTAATCCAGGGGGGAGCGTATCCAATCGGCGTTTTCAGCGTCATCGGGCTACCCTTCCTCGACTACGCCGATAGCCTCGCGGGGCTAGAGGTACGAACGCTCATCGAATACTTCGGAGAATAAGGAGCCACCATGGCCATATCGCTCAAAAAAAACAGCGCTTGGCACGCCCGGCGCGGTCCCGTCGTGCTCGTCATCATGGATGGCGTGGGCTACGGCAAGCACGCCGAAGGCGATGCCGTTTCAGCCGCCGACATGCGCAACTTCAGGTCGCTTGAGCGCTCATGCCCGTCTACACGCCTGAAGGCGCACGGTACCGCGGTGGGCTTGCCCGCCGACGACGATATGGGCAACAGCGAAGTTGGCCACAACGCCATCGGGTGCGGCCGCGTCTTCGCCCAGGGCGCCAAACTCGTCTCTATGTCCATAGAAACCGGTGCCATGTTCAAGGGTACGACGTGGCAGGAACTCGTCTCCAACGTCACCGCCGCCGAAGGCCGTACGATTCACTTTATAGGGCTTTTCTCTGACGGCAATGTACATTCGCACGTAGACCACCTGAAGGCGATGCTGCGCCAGGCCAAAGCAGAAGGTGTCAAACGCGCCCGCGTTCATATCCTTCTCGATGGTCGTGACGTAGGAGAACAGAGCGCGCTTGAGTACGTTGATCCCTTCGAAGTTTTCCTCAAGGAACTATCCACTGATGGCTATGACTACCAGATCGCTTCGGGGGGTGGTAGGCAGTACATGACGATGGACCGCTACGGTGCTGACTGGTCCATGGTGGAGCGCGGCTGGAAGGCGCACGTACTCGGCCAAGGGGCTCGATTTCATAGCGCCAGAGACGCGATCCTGGCGTACAGAGCAGAAAATCCAGCGATTATAGACCAGGATATGCACGAGTTCGTCATCGTCCAGGACGATAAACCCATCGGTACGATAGAGGATGGCGACTCCGTCATCTACTTCAACTTCCGCGGAGACCGGGCTATTGAGATCACCGCCGCGTTTGAGGACGACGACTTTGACAAATTTGACCGCGTCCGTCGCCCAAAGGCGCACTACGCCGGCATGATGGAGTACGACGGCGACTTGCACGTCCCCTCATCATTTCTCGTTACCCCTCCAGCCATAGACAGAACGATGGCAGAATACCTGGCTGGCTCGGAAGTGCCAATGCTCGCCATCTCAGAAACCCAGAAATTTGGCCACGTAACCTACTTCTTCAACGGCAATAGATCCGGGAAGTTCAACGACAAGCTTGAAGACTACGTTGAGATAAAGAGCGATCTGGTACCGTTTGAACAGCGACCATGGATGAAGACCGCAGAAATAACCGATGCCGTCATAGCTGCCATTGAGAGCGGCGCGTACCGGTTTATTCGTCTCAACTACCCCAATGGTGACATGGTGGGCCACACCGGCGTGTACCAGGCCGTAGTCTGCGGCCTGGAAGCCATGGACATTCAGCTTGGCAGGCTGAAGAAGGCCATTCTCAAAGCGGGTGGAGTACTCATCCTCACCGCAGACCACGGCAATTCTGATGACATGTACGAGCACGATAAAAAAACCGGCGCGGTATCGATAAAAGCAGACGGCGAGCCAAGGGCCAAGACCAGCCACTCACTCAATCCCGTGCCTTGCGTTATCTTCGACCCCGAAAACAATGGCGAATACAAACCAGAGCTTCGGGAAGGCCTTGGAATCAGCTCTCTTGCGGCTACATGCATCGAGTTACTGGGATATTTACCGCCGGATGATTACGACGCGTCCGTACTCGTCATGTCACACTGAGGCTCTTCTAACGTGTACGAGGTGGAGCTCAAAGCCCGCGTAGACAACCTTGTCGACGTTGAGCGGCGTCTCTCGACCTTTGCGACGTTTGTTCGTAGCGTCGACAAGACTGACGAATACTGGCATGGACCGGGCTGGCGTTCAGAGCGCGGCACCAAGGGCTTTAGACTGCGCCGCGATGGAAAACGCTCCGTCGTAACGCTCAAGAGCAAGAGCGTTTCAGAAGGCATTGAAACAAACCTTGAGACTGAATTCGAGGTATCAGACGCCAATGCGTTCAGAGCCTTGGTCAAGAGGCTCTCCTGCGAACCGTACTACAGCAAGCAAAAAACCGGTGTCACCTATGAATATGACTCGTGTACCATAGAGCTCGTTTCTGTAGACGGGCTGGGTTCGTTCATCGAGATTGAGTGCCTGCTACAGAGCAATGATTCGTTCCTGGTACGCGATGCAAAAGCTCGTTTGCGATCGATTCTTGCCAAATCTGGCGTCTCCGAGAGCAGCATAGAGGAACGGGGTTATGCCGAGTTGATCCTCGGCGATTCGCAGCGCTAAGCCCACCATACGGCGGGCGCGCTACAATTCCTCCAGCCCGCCTTCGCCTCTCTCGGCGCATCCCTGCGCCTCGCCCTCGCTAGCTCGGGACGCGGCTCGGATCAAATCCTGTAGCGCCTTTATATGCAAAAATCCCGTCCGCGGTAGCGGACAGGATTTTTGTATGGGCGCTGCAGGATTTGAACCTGCGACATCCTGGGTGTAAACCAGGCGCTCTGACCAACTGAGCCAAGCGCCCAAGCGGAGCAGAACATACCATGACAGCTTGCTGACGGTCAAGCCACGAGCTGCGTATCGGTTTAAATCTATGCGCAAGCGTGTCGATAGTATATACAGGAGCCTTGATGAAACTGGCCTGCGTTGGCAATGCCCTCTACGATATTGTCTCGTTTGTAGAAACCGACTTCGCGTCGAGTCTTGGCTTTCACGCAGGTTCTACCGCGCATATTTCCTACGAAGAGATTAAACCTGTTTTGGCTCGATTACCCGGTAAATCATTTCGTTCAGCCGGGGGCGGAGCCATGAACACAGCCAGAGTCTATGCGTCACTTGGTTACGAAGCCGCGTTCGCTGGTATGGTTGGAGCCGACGAAACGGGGAATGCGTTTCATGCAGATGCGTCGGCATTCGGTGTAGAGACCTTTTTGCAGGCTTGCGACGAACCTACGGGCATTTTTTGCGCGCTTATAACACCAGATGGAGACCGCACCATCATCGTAGCTCCTGGAGCCGCTCCTTTCCTGGATGCTACAGCCATACCCGCAACGTTTTTTGCCAAAGACGCGGTTTTGTATATCGATGGCTTTTTATCCACCAATCCAAAGACTGTATTCACGCTCGTTTCCAGAGCAAACGAGGCGGGTATGCGTATAGCTCTCGATGTTGCGGGCTATCGGCTGGCCTCCAAGCATCGGGACGAATTCGTCACACTGATACGAGAGCACTGCGCCTGGACCTTTATGAACGAGGATGAGTTTATCGCCTTGGCTGGAGCTGGCGTCGATGAAGCCCTCGAGGAGTTCTCCTTGCGGGTACCTGGCATCGTAGTGGTCAAGCGCGCGGAAATAGGCGCGGTATGCGTGAGCAACGGTTCAATAGTTGAAAGCGCGGTGCGCCCGATTCGAGCAACTGATCCTACTGGTGCGGGAGACGCTTTCGCCGCGGGTTTCCTCTCCGCCGCACTTGCTGGCGCACCCTTGGCCAGGTGCCTTCGCCTGGGTAATCGCGTAGCTGAGCAGGCGATTCAGGTTCCTGGCATGGCTATCGATCGCACAGGACTCAGAAAAGCCGCTGCCGCCATTCTGTAGAATCATCGTCAGTACTTCGAACTTCGTGGTCAAAGTCAGCAAACTTAGCATCAAAAACAAACTAATGAGTGCCAAAAGTCTTGCCGTACGTGCCAAAACTTCTATATTTTATAATAACCAGCTTCGCGCACCGTACCAACCATGTACAAGAACCTCTCAAGACAGCGAAAGGATTCCAGTGTATGTCAGAGCATGAAATAGTACCAATAGATATGATGCTTCCAAATAAAATTCCCATTATCCCTCTTAACGGCAAGCCAATTTTCCCCGGCATCTTCACACCGCTGATGCTGGGTAGCCAAGACGATATTCAAACCGTCAATGATGCCATGCAATCTGATGGAATGGTCGGACTCGTCCTCGTCAGGGACGACACGGAAAAGCCAAAGGCAAGCGACCTTCACGAGATAGGAACTGTAGCCAAGATAGTCAAGCGGATAAACCTTCCGGATGGTTCTGTAAATATATTCATATCCACTCTCAAGCGATTCAAGATCAAAAAAGCCCTTTCAAAGGAGCAGCCAATAATCGCCGCGGTGGAGTACATGGAAGACCTTGGTGAAGGGCCTGACGAGATCAAGGCGCTTACCCGCGCTCTCCTATCAGAAATGAAGCAGGTTTCCGAGAACAATCCGCTGTTCTCCGAAGAGATGCGTCTGAACATGATCAATATTGATCATCCAGGCAAGATCGCGGATTTTATCGCCAGCATTCTCAATATCGACAAGGATGAGCAGCAGAAAATCCTCGAGATGGCAGATATCCGGGAGCGTATGGAACGCGTATTGATGTCTATCAAGCGCGAGCAGGAACTGCTCAAGATTCAGAAGCGCATTCAGAACGAAATCAATGAAAAGGTTGAGAAGAGCCAGCGCGACTATTTCCTCAGAGAAGAACTTAAGGCCATCAAGCAGCAGCTCGGCATGCCGGCCGACGCCAAGAGCTCAGACCACCAGCGGTACAAGGAAAAGATCGAATCGTTCGGATTCACTGGAGAGGTCAAGGAACTCGTTGAGCTGGAGCTGGAAAAATTTAGTTTGATGGATCCCAACTCAAGCGAGTTTATAGTCACCAGAAATTGGCTTGACCTCGTGAGCAACCTGCCGTGGAAAGCCGAAAACGGCAAGCATTTTGACCTCAAAGCCGCGCGGGACATTCTTGAAGGTGACCACTACGGCCTCAAGGACGTAAAAGACCGCATCATTGAGTATCTGGCTGTTCGCAAACTAAAAAAAGACTCCAAGGGCTCTATCTTGTGCCTCGTTGGTCCTCCCGGTGTCGGCAAGACGAGCGTGGGCAAATCCATCGCACGGGCGCTTGGCAAAGAGTTCTTCCGCTTCTCTGTAGGGGGTATGCGCGACGAAGCTGAGATCAAGGGGCACCGCCGCACCTACGTGGGGGCTTTGCCTGGGAAAATCATACAGGGGCTGAAAATTTCAAAGACCCGTGATCCGGTCTTCATGATAGACGAAATAGACAAGATGGGCGCGAGCTACCAAGGCGACCCGTCGAGCGCTCTCCTGGAAGTACTGGACCCCGAGCAAAATTTTTCGTTCAGGGACAACTACCTTGATCTACCCTTTGATGTATCCAACGTGTTTTTTATAGTTACCGCAAATACTCTCGACACAATCCCGGTTCCGCTCAGGGACAGGATGGAAATAATCCAGTTATCCGGGTACGTCGACTCGGAAAAACTGGAAATAGCCAAGCGCTATCTTATTCCTAAAAGCCTCGAAAAGACGGGCCTCAAGAAAGCCCGGGTTGTGTATACGCGGGATGCGTTGGC
>JAFGUM010000027.1 GCA_016938515.1 Spirochaetales bacterium
AAAGCGAGCTTGGGAGCTTCAAAGCGAGCTTGGGAGCTTCAAAGCGAGCCTGGGAGCTTTAGACCTCGGCAATCATCGCCGCCAGGGCCTCAGCGGTAAAGCCGAGATGTGCCGCTACTTTGGCGCCGGGTCCCGACTCCCCAAACCTGTCTATACCCATAAAACCGTCTACCAGACTATCCCAGCCGTACGAACGACCGGCTTCGCAACCGAGAATCCTGGCTTCCGGAGGCGCGATGGTATCGCGCAGCTCCTCTGGCTGCGATAGGAACGTTTCAAGCGATGGCACCGAAACCACGCGCACATTTTTACCGGGTACGAGTTGGGCAGCCGCGAGCGCCAGGCTAACCTCGCTACCTGAGGCCAGCACGACGACATCAGGTTCTCCAGCCTGGCTGTGCACGACGTAGGCTCCGGTTCTGAACGTATCTTTCCAGATAGGATCCGCTTTGGGAACCACCGGCAGATTTTGCCTGGTAAGCGCTATCACCGTAGGCCCGTCTGTCCTTGCCATAGCCCAGGCCCATGCTTCGCTTGTTTCTTCCGCGTCCGCGGGGCGCAGCACGAGCACGTTCGGAATGGCACGAAGAGAAGCCAGGTGTTCCACGGGCTGATGCGTTGGGCCATCTTCACCGATATACACCGAATCATGCGTCATCACGTACACTACGGGTAGACCCATCAGAGCTGCCAGCCGTAGAGCGGGTCGCAGATAGTCTGCAAACACGAGGAAGGTAGCGCAAAATGGCCTGAAACCGCCGTGTATGGCTAAACCGTTGGAGATGGCCGCCATCGCGTGCTCCCTGATGCCGTAGTGCAGCATCCTGCCCGCCCGCTCGCTTCTTGAGTATGCCGGACCCGGCAGTGCGGTGACGTTGGGGCCGGTAAGGTCCGCTGACCCGCCTACAAGGCCAGGCCACGCGGCGAAAGCCGCGTTCAACGCGGCGCCCGACGCGTTGCGCGTAGCAATGGCCTGGCCTGATTCGTAACCAGGCCATACCGGGGTCGACAACGCGGTTCCGGCGAGCATCGCGTCCAGCTCGGCGGCCTGAACTGGTTCTTCAGCCCGCCAGGCCTGGTACTCGGCCAGCCACGTGGAGTGTGAAGCCGCCAGTTCCGCGGCTCGCGTTGCGAAAAACTTTTTAGCGTCAGGAGAAACCCAAAAGCGCGAGTCTACCGGTACACCCATGGCGGCCTTGGCCCTCGCGACCTCTTCTGGTCCCAGCGGCGCGCCGTGTACCTTGTGCGAGCCTTCCATCGTCGGAGCGCCTTTGCCTATGACGCTCTTGAGGGCGATGAGGCTGGGCCTGCCCTGCTCCGCTTTAGCCGCGGCAACCAGCTTCCGTATGCCGTCGGCGTCGTACGCGTCGCCCTTCTGCACGTGCCAGCCGTATGCCATGAAGCGGGCGCACACGTCTTCATTGAATGACAATGACGTGTTTCCATCTATGGTAATGGCGTTGTCGTCATAGAACACGATGAGCTTGCCAAGGCCAAGGCTACCCGCGAGCGACGCCGCCTCTGCTGATAAACCCTCTTGCAGGCAGCCATCTCCCGCGAGCACCCATGTGTAGTGGTCGACGATAGTTCTTTCACTCGTATTGAATCTGGCGGCAAGCATTGTTTCTGCCACGGCCATGCCAACCGCCGTGGCAACCCCCTGCCCCAGCGGACCCGTCGTCGTCTCCACACCCGGCGTTACACCGTATTCCGGATGGCCTGGGCACTTTGACCCCACCTGCCTGAACGACTCGATGTCAGCGAGCGAAACGTCATAGCCCGACAGATGCAGCAGCGAATAGACGAGCATGGAACCATGTCCGGCTGACAGCACAAACCTGTCACGGTCAAACCATTGCGGATCAGCCGGATCGTGTTTCATGAATTCGCCGTATACGAGCGCTCCGAGCTCGGCGCACCCGAGGGGTAGCCCCGGATGGCCAGAATTGGCTTGCTGAATAGCATCCATAGATAAGCAGCGTATGGTTTTTGCGGTTTCCTGTAGCGAGTATGCGTCCATGATAGTGCTCCTTCGGTGACA
>JAFGUM010000273.1 GCA_016938515.1 Spirochaetales bacterium
ACGAGCGCCAAGGAGCGCTTCCAGAACTCAAGCTTCCGCAACTCCGACTTTAACCGCTCCAACTTTTCGGGCGATTACAGAGCTGTATCGGGCAAGAGCGAAAAGCTCGGCAAGTTCAATACCACGGTGCTTGACCTGGAGGCTACCAACGACAGGGTGTCCTTTCCTAAAATGCGCATCTGGGTAACGGCTGATAACCTGGTTCGCAAGATCGAGGATTACAGCTTGTCCGGCCAGCTGATGCGTACGAGCGCCATCCCGAGCTACCAGAAGGTGGGCGACAAGTGGGTTGCCTCGGGCATGGTTATCCTCGACCACCTCAAGATGAAGAAGATTGGCACCAAAATAGAATATGAGCGCACTACGGTGACCATCCGCAAACCGTCGTTATCCCTGCTGCCAGACTCGGTATACACCAAAGAGTACCTGGAAAAGGTGGCTCGGTGAGTGGTGTTCACCGAAGCGTCATCGCAGTGTTCCTGGTTCTGGCTTGTTCCATAGCCGTAGTAGCGCAGGAATCAGAAAACCTGGATGATCTGTTTGACGCTCCCGCCGATGATAGCGTCGTCATGGATACCGAAACGGATCATCTGGCGCAATTCGTCACCGAGGACACCATTCGCTTTTCAGGTTCCTTCAACGCGGTGGGTGGCATTGGCGCTGGCTGGACCAGTTGGCCCGTGGTACGTGATCTCTCCGCTGGTTTTGACGGAACGGTTGGCCTGACCGCGACGACGAACCTGTACGTCGATGCCATGCCCGATCCAGACTTTCGCCTGTACGGATACGTTACGACGAGCATGGATCCCCTGTCCGGCGGAAAGACCTGGAATGGCTTTTCCATAGGCGAACTGTTTGTCGATTATACGTGGCTTGGCAACGTTTTTATTCGCATGGGAACGCACAGCATAACGTGGGGCCAGGCTCGCCTGTTTGAAGGCGTTACCAACCTCATGGCTGACGCGGCTACGGACTTCTCCCTGCGCGCCAGCTTGCCAACGGTTTTAGGTGGTGTCTCTGTCATTGGCCTCGTGAACAAGGACGCCACGACATCGTACACGCAGGTCTGTTATGCGGCAAAAGCGGACGAAGTGCTCTGGAACACGATGCTGTCCGTAGGCGCACGGTACCAGCTGGACGAGGGCTTGAACGCCCTTCTATCCGTCAAGAAGGTGCTGTGGGGTGTAGACCTCCTGGCTGACACTGTTATTCATTACGACGACGCGTCATTTTATCCCAAGGTGCTCGCGGGGTTCTTCAAGGAATGGCCGGATGTCAAGCTGTATGGCGAGTACTACTACGATGGTTCAGCGTCGATAGGCCTGGATCATGTTACTGGCTTGGCCTGCGGATTCAATAACATCGCTGGCACTCCACTGGATCTTGGCCTCCAGTGGATACACGCATTCATTGACGGGTCGGGATCTGCTACGGCTGGCCTTACCTGGAAGCCCTGGAAGTACATTACCGCCACGCTGGCCCTTCCAGTAGCGTATGGAGCAGACGGTTCACGCTACGTGACCACCTCCAACAGCGATCCGGCGCGCCGTCGTCTAGCCATGGTTTTCGGGCTTGAAATGGCCGTCTCGTTCTGATAGAAACCATCGACAACAAAAGGGAGTTGCATCATGACTGACAATGATATAAGTAGCCACGCCGACGACGAAATTTCTCTCGTAGACCTCTTCGCGGTGCTGCTCGCGCACAGGCGGCTTATAATCGTATCAACGCTGGTGGCGCTGGCGCTGGCGGTGCTCGCGTACTTTGTGTACCCGGCGTACAGCCTGGCCAAGGCTGAGCGGGAGCGCATCGTGGAGGTGAATGCCCGCCTGATGCTGGACGCAGGCGTCAAGTCAAGCGTTGGCGAGGTTGAAGGCAATAATTTTATCCTGCAGAGCCTCAACGACCCGGCTACCATCCTCGCGGCGCTGCGGGAATCGGGTTACGAAAAACTCGGCGGAATCTCGCTCGGATCGGCGGATGGCCAGGACTCAGCGTTGTACGCCGTTCGCAGGCGGCTCATAGAGAACAAGAGCGCCACCGGCGCCAGTCTCAAGGAAACGTCCCGCATGTACGTCGTTGCCCTGGAGAAGGGTGTTGTTTCTATAATATTCAAGAACGGTGAACCCGACAGGGCTCGCGTTTTCGTGGAA
>JAFGUM010000274.1 GCA_016938515.1 Spirochaetales bacterium
CGATGGGGCTACCCGGGTGGATGCCAGCCCTCGTGGGCTTTCTGGCTGGTGGTGCGTTTCTCAAAATCGTCGACAAGCTCACCCCTCACCTGCACATCGGCATGGACCTTGACGAAGCGGAAGGCCCCAAAACGAACTGGAAGCGCAGCGTCCTCCTCGTACTGGCCATAACCCTGCACAATATTCCTGAAGGACTCGCTGTTGGCGTGGCGTTTGGCGCTGTAGGAGCGGGTATTGGTTCTGCCACGCTCGCGGGCGCTCTGGCGCTGGCGCTGGGTATAGGACTTCAGAACTTCCCGGAAGGCGCCGCGGTGTCGATCCCGTTGAGAAGAGACGGCCTGTCGCGGGGCAAGAGTTTCTGGTATGGCCAGCTGTCTGGAATTGTAGAACCAATAGCGGGCGTTCTCGGCGCGCTTCTCGTCATAGCGATGCGTCCGCTTCTGCCATACGCGCTCGCTTTTGCCGCAGGAGCCATGATATACGTCGTCGTGGAAGAAGTAATCCCAGAATCCCAGGGTTCGGGTAACTCCGACATATCAACGCTCGGAGCCATCGCTGGTTTCGCGCTGATGATGTTCCTGGATGTTTCCCTTGGATGACGCCCTTTGCCACCGCAAGCTTGACAGCCCGCGATGCGCGCACTAGTATCGGTGGTACCGTGAAGAACCAAAAGACAAAAGTCCTGGTCGTATTTGAGGATGGTAGCGAAAGCCTCGAGGCCACGGCGAAGGGCATCAGAACGACGCTGGGAGACAACGCGACTGTCAAAGTGCGTGCCGCTTCAGAAGTTGCTGTAGCGGAGGTTCTCGCCGCGGACGCGTACGCTTTCGGCGTCGACGATGCGGACGATCTCGCGTGGAGCGAGCTACGCCGACTACTCGTCGGCATGAACCTGGCCGGCAGACCTGCCGGATTCTTCAGTTCCACCGCCGGCGGTGCCGACGCCCTGAAAGAATCGTTCTCGGATGCCGAGCTCAGCGTCGCCCCACAAGACCTCATCGCGGGCCAGGCCAACGCGCTAACCCCGTGGGCCGGGGCGCTGCTGGCAGCGCGCTAGCGATACCGGGACAGCTACAACACTACGAGGTGCTTATGCCCACGGGTTTCAACCTTGATGACGCCATCAGAAAAGTACC
>JAFGUM010000275.1 GCA_016938515.1 Spirochaetales bacterium
ACGCGTCTGTAGCTTCCAGAGACGTGCCGGGACTCCGTGCCGGGCAGCGCTACAGCGCATTCCTCGAGATCAATCACAGCTTTGATTACAACGACGCCTGGCCGCAGAGCACGCGGAAAGGCGATCCCGATTGGTCTGGAGCAAACGGGCAGCCATCCGTGGTCTACGCGACGGATTTTTTCGCGGGGAGCGGAAGCGCGGTACGCTTCGAACCGATCGGCCAGGGTTCTGTAGACGGTTCCGATGGCGTTTTAAGGCCCGGCCTCGACGGCCTGACCACCGCCCTGTCCATACTCGGCGCGGCGACCATCACGAGTCGCTGATACTGGGTAGCGGGTTTCCAGTAGCCTGACGGTCAGCGCAGCAGCGCGGCAACCTCGGTCGCCCACGTCTGCATGGCTGCCGGGTCGCGGCGGTCCAGCGGTAAATCTTTGGGAACACCGAACATGACCCGCATGAGGCCCGGCATCGGGGCGTCGATTTTTCCCGGTACTATGGTGTGGAGTTTCGCCCCCATCGTCGCGGCCGCGGAGGCAACGCCCTTCGCCATCGCGGAGGTCCAGCCTTTTCCCGATTTGCCGTACATGTACGAAACGGCGAAGAGCGCCGTAGGCCGTTGAGACAGCGCCGCGGCGTTGGCGGCTATGTAGGCTGTCAGCGCCGGTACCGGACGCATGCCGTTTATCGGGGCGCCTAGCACGATGGCGTCGTAGCCGTCAGGCGATGCTGCCTGGTCGAAGGGCTTGACGTCAACCGTATGCCCGCCATCGCGCAGAGCCTGCGCCAGCACAGCGGCGTATTCCTGCGTAGTGCCAGTCTTTGTCCAGAACGCTACGAGTATCGTGCTCATACGTACCCCCTTGTGGCAGTATACCATGAGCGCCCTGAACTCGCCAGCAGACGAGGAGCTTGTGAGGATTGACGAGCTGTCGTATCATTGGCCAGGGTACACGTCGCGATGGCAGGGGGCAAGACTGATGGGGATGAAGCTGTTTGGCAGGCGAAGCGCAAAGCGCGGGATGGAAGAATCCGCACCTGAAGCAACTCCCCTTGAGCCTATGGAGCCTCTTGTAGCGCTTGACGTGGACAAGCCACTCGACGCGCTGGCCACACGCTTCATGTTTCCCCTGGCCTTCCAGGTTGGCGAGGTGCCAGTACGAGCCAGACCGCTGCGCTTGCGGATCGGTGCCGACGCGTTTACCGGCACGACTGCTGGCCCCTGGTTTGTATGGAAAGCTCAGAGCCCCGCGGGTACGCTGAGCGGCTTTTGGCATCTACCGGGGCCAGAGGGTGACGAGAAAGCCGCCGCGTGGCAAAAAACCGCAGCGGCACTCGCGACCGCCGCTGCCATCAAGCTTAAAAGCTCGCTGGCGTCGCTGCCGTCAACCGCCCCGGTGCAGTTCAGCGCCGGCCCTTGCCCTGCCCCGTCTCTGCTCGGCAAGCCGGTGTTCCGGGTAGATTTCCGGTACGCCGCGCGAGGAAGCTTCCGGGAAGGCAGCGCGTACTCGCCGGTTGGCTATCCCCTCGTACTGGCTCGGGCTACCGGTTGCGACGGATCAGCCGCCGCGGACGACGCGATCGCCACGATGATCGCCGTGTCCAAAGCGCTGCCGGGGAATGCGCCAGACGGCTACTGGGCGGAGCGGGCGTTCAGGTTCTCGGGGGCGAATGACCGCCCCTACCTACCCGTCTACGAGCTTCTGAACCTGCTTTCTGATGATGACGCACGCCTCGTGGTGCAGAACAACCTGGTAATCAAGGCGCCTGGCGCGGCGCTCGGAGCGCTGTTCCTGTTCAAGACCACGCTTCGTACCCCCGACGCGGAAGACCGTGAACGGGTCGAGCCGCCCCACTCGCTGGACCCGCAGCGCGTGTACCCCATGATGCCGGCTACCGTATTCGAGGATGGGCGGCTCTCGGCGCAGAACGCGTCCGCCAACCTGGAAGAGTTCCTGCGCCGCAACGATGAGGCGTACGAAGAGCTGTTCCAGGCGGTTCGCAGGGACGCGCTGTCGCTGTCAGAAGCGGGAGCGGCGCTGATACGCTCGGTGTACGTGGCTCAGGTGTACAGTACGAAGCGACGCGCCTTCGACGCGATGGTAACGGCTGGCAGGCCCTTTGACGAGTTCAAGGAGCTGTCGGAGCACGTCGCGAGGCGTGCTGTCGATACGAGCGGCCCCGAAACCATAGCCGCGGCCGTGTACGGCTCTGCCGAAGCGCTGGCGTTCGTACAGCGCTGGTGCTCTACTCGAAAAAAGCAATCGATCACCGACGAGCTGGAACGCATTGAAGCGACTCTCGCCGATGGTACCGCCGATATAGGCGCCCTGATTGACAGCAGAAGCTCTCTCCTTGACAAAGCCGCGACCATCGTTGAAACCGAGCGACGGGAAGACTCCGCCGCGGGCGCTAAAAGCGGCAAGTCCCGGACGTAGCGCCGCTTCCGCGCGCCTGGGTCGCATCGCTGATCGAAGCCGCCGGGCTAATTATCCGGGTTTACAAACATCAGGGGAATTGCGATGCTACATGACATGAACGACGGTGACTCCGTGATGATCCGCTCCCGCGGACTAACCAAGGTATTCGGCTCGATCAGAGCGGTTGATGGCATCGATTTTGACATCGGCAAGGGCGAAGCCTTCGGGTTCCTCGGCCCCAACGGCGCGGGCAAGTCCACGGCCATGCGGATGATAGCAGGCGTGTCCCGGCGCAGCTCGGGCGACCTTACCATCCTGGGCATGGATCCAAACCGCTACGGGCCCGACATCCGCGGCCACCTCGGCGTCGTACCCCAGCAGGACAACCTGGACACCGACATACGCGTCCGCGACAACCTGATCGTCTACGGCCGGTACTTCGGCCTACCGCTGTCCTATCTGCGGACAAAAGCCGACGAGTTGCTGGAGTTCGCGCAGCTGGAAGACAAGGCGGGAGCGAAAGTGGAAAGCCTTTCAGGCGGCATGAAGCGCCGCCTGACCATTGCGCGCGCCCTCGTCAACGAGCCGGAGATCCTCTTACTCGATGAGCCGACGACGGGGCTGGATCCCCAGGCGCGCCACATACTGTGGGACAGGCTGTTCCGCCTCAAGGAATCCGGCGTTACGCTCGTCATCACGACGCACTACATGGACGAAGCCGAACAACTGTGCGACCGCCTCATGGTGATGGACAAAGGCAGGATCATGGCCGAAGGCACGCCAGCCAACCTGATACGGCGATACTCGAGCAGGGAGGTAGTAGAGCTGCGCTTCGGTTCTGACAGGAACGAGGACGCGGCTAAAAGGCTCGAAGGAACGGGAGACCGCATCGAGGTACTACCCGACCGGGTTCTGATCTACACAGACGACGGCGAGCGCGACCTGGAGCGCATCGTCGCGGGCGGGATGCGGCCGGTAACGACGCTCGTGCGCCGATCGAGCCTCGAGGACGTGTTTCTCAGGCTCACCGGCAGGAGCCTGGTCGAATGAGGGCACGGTCAGAAGCAGCCTCGCTGCTGAGCGCACGCCGCAGCAGGAAAGCGATGCTGTTCGGCACCTGGTACGTAGCCGAGCACGGCCTGCGCACGATGAGCTCGTACGTTACCACCATCATTACCGGCAGCATCTTCAACCCGCTCATATACCTGTTCGCGCTTGGCATCGGCATAGGTTCGTACATAGACGCCAATGCTGGCGGCATCGGGCAGCAGGGCGTCAGCTACCTCACCTTTGTCGGGCCGGCTCTGCTCGCCAGCGCCGGCTTGACGGCTGCCTTCGAGGAGACCACCTACGTCGTCATGGGCGGCTTCAGGTGGTCGCGAATCTTCTGGGCGATGAACGCCACGCCGCTACGAGGCTCCCAGATCGCCAACGGCGTTCTGCTCGCCGCGGGGTTCAGAATCGTGTTTACCGTCGTCGCGTTCTGGCTGTTCCTGTTCGCTTTTGGCGCCGCGCCGTCGCCGTGGGCACCCCTGGCGATTCCGGCGGCAATTTTGTCGGCCCTGGCATTCGGGGCGGTGATGATGGCCATAGCATGCCGCATCGAAGACGACGACAGCTGGTTTTCCATCATCTACCGCCTGGTCATAGCACCCATGTTCCTGTTCTCCGGTACGTTCTTCCCCGTTGAGCGCTACCCGCTGGGGCTCCGGTGGATAGCCTGGATATCGCCGCTGTGGCACGGCAGCCAGCTGGGCCGTGTGGCCAGCTATGGCCTCGAGCAGCCAGCCTGGCTGGTTATGGTGCACCTCGGGTACCTGGTCGCGCTGCTCGCCATCGGCATGCGGCTGTCCCACACGGGTTTTGAGCGGAGGCTGTCTAAATGAACCGCGGCGCGCCCGTACCGGGCTTCCTCTCGCAGATATACGCCGGCAGGGCGCACACGGTGGTGCTCCGCTCGCTGTACGCGCTCAAATCGTCGGCGTGGTTCGTCGTGCTGTCTGGCTTTTTCGAGCCGGTATTCTACCTGCTCGCGTTTGGCCTGGGGCTGGGAACGCTGGTGGGCAGGGTCGCGGGTCCGCTCGGGCACGCGGTCGGATACGCGGAGTTCATAGCGCCGGCCCTGCTCGCGACGTCGGCTATGAACGGCGCCATCTACGACTCAACCTGGAACGTGTTCTTCAAAATGCGTTTCGCAAAGCTGTACGACGGCATGGTGGCGACGTCGCTGGGAACTCTCGACATCGCTCTGGGCGAGATATGGTACGCGCTGCTGCGCGGCCTCGCGTACTCGATAGCCTTTACCCTGGTGATGTACGCGTTTGGCCTCATCCTGTCTCCCTGGGGACTCCTGGCCGTCCCTGCCGCGATGCTCGTCGCATTCGGCTTCGCCTCGTGCGGCATGGCACTGACGTCGTACATGACGACCTTCCAGCAGATGGACTGGATCAACTTCTTCCTGCTGCCAATGTTCATGTTCTCGGCGACGTTCTACCCTATCACCGTATACCCAGATTACATTCAGATGCTGGTGAAGGCGCTGCCACTGTGGCACGGAACGGAGATGATACGGGCGCTCACCCTCGGCCAGGTATCCTGGTCGATACTGTGGCACGTGCTGTATTTCGCGGTGATGTCCGCGGTCGGGCTGTACATGACGACCAGGCGGCT
>JAFGUM010000276.1 GCA_016938515.1 Spirochaetales bacterium
CGCACGACGTAGTATGCGCGGCCAGGTTCAAGCGACCACGCGTCTCTCTCGCACAGCTGGGTAGCCCCGGCGGCGCTCAACGTAGCCGCGGCAGCATCAACGGCGTGATATGGCGTCGGGGAGGCATCTATAAACTCACAAAGGCTCTTTGCGTTCGTTGCTGGCACGGGGTACCTCCCTGTATTGTATAGACTCGATTCTGGATTTGACGCGCCCGGCGAGCGCGCGTGATTCAAAAAACGCGGAAACGAGCGCCGCGCGTATCTCAGACAACGCCGCAGCGGCTTCTGCACCGGCTCCGGAGCGCTCCTCTAGCAGGGTGTCCATCGTAGCGGCGAGGCCGAGCCCCCTGTCCCGAACGAGGTGCCGTACGCGCAGGAGCAGCGCAATGTCCGACCTGGACCACTCCCTGCGTCCAAATGGCGATCGTACCGGCGAAAGAAGCGGCAATTCCCGCTCCCAGTATCGTAGCACGTGGTCTCCCAGTCCGAGTAGCGATTCCACGTCACCGGTGCGATACGCGCCTCTCATTACCTACCCTCTGTCCAGATCCTCGAAGCGCTTGCGCGACGCGCGCAGCTCAAGGGTTATGGGTACGTTTTTGAAGCCCAGATCAGAACGAATCCTGTTTTTAAGGTACGACCGGTACGATTCACCGACTATCTCCGGACGCGTCGCGAATATGGCAAACGCCACGGGGTTGGCGCCGGTCTGTACAGCGTAGCGAAGCTTGAAACGGGAACGCGGACTAGCCGGTGGAGGCGTTGATTCAACCCAGTCCTTCACGGCCTTGTTGAGTCTGCTCGTTTCTATCTTCGTGTTCAGCTGGTCGAACAGCGACACCACGGTTTTAAGAAGCTTGTCCACGCCCTCGCCATCCTTCGCGGATAACGGCAACACCGGCGCGTACGCCATCTGCGCGAAGAAATACTGCAGCTTGTCTTTGGCGGCTTCAAAAGAATTTTTTATTTGCGGCATCTGATCCCACTTGTTGAGAGCGAATACGACACCTCTACCCTTGTCTGTAGCCAGTTTGACTATTTTCTTGTCCTGGTCTGACAGCCCTTCTACCGCGTCTATCATCAGTACCACGACGTCAGCCCGGTCAAGGGTTCGTATAGCGCGGTTCACCGAGTAGTACTCGACGTCCTCGGTAACCTTGGCCTTGCGCCGTATGCCCGCGGTATCGAGCACGGTAAACTCCCTGCCCTTCCACGTAAAATGCCCTTCTACGACGTCTCGCGTCGTCCCCGGCACGTCGCTTACTATTGATCTCTCTGAGCCGAGCAGCCTGTTGAGCAGCGTCGATTTACCGACGTTGGGCTTGCCCATTATTGCCACGCGCACATCGGCGTGTTCCGCGCGCTCGGAGCTGGCGCCAGACCAGTCAAGACGCGAGACAATCAAAGTGGAGAGCTCGTCGATGTTTCGTCCGTGCTCCGCCGACACGAACACCATATCCTTGTAACCCCATGCCGCGTGCGTCCACGCGCGGGAATCGCGCTCCGGGCTGTCGGCCTTGTTGACCACGAGAATCACCTTGGCGGCGAAGCGCCGCAGTCTGGCGGCAAACTCCTCGTCTTC
>JAFGUM010000277.1 GCA_016938515.1 Spirochaetales bacterium
ACGAAGTTCCCCACGCCGTATACGTGGAATACCAGTCGCATCACAAGCTGGACGACGGCACCCTCGTGTATGAAGGCGACCTCGTCGTCGAGCGCGAGACGCAGAAGGGCATCCTGATAGGTTCCGGCGGCTCGATGATCCGCCTTATCCGGGAAGAGGCTGAGCGCGACCTTGCCGACATTTTTGACTACCCGGTGCGCCTGTCCATAAAGGTGCGCGTGCAGGCGGACTGGAAAAAAGACGAGCGCATCCTCAAAAAGCTAATACAGTAGAAACATTGATAAAGATAACAGCATAGCAGAGTTGTACCGGTTTTACTTACTCACCATCACTGGGGGTGATGGTTTGTAGTAAAAAAATACTGTGATAAAATACCATGTAGATTCGGAGGGCATGTATGTCTTTACAATCCATAGAAATGTGTGCGGGTGCCGGTGGACAGGCTCTAGGATTGGAACGTGCCGGATTTGACCATATTGATTTGATAGAGATAGATACACCCGCTTGTAACACATTAAAGCTCAACAGACCTCATTGGAATGTAATTAACGGGGATTTGCGAGATTATCATGCAAACGCACATAAAGGCATAGATTTAATCGCTGGTGGTGTTCCATGTCCCCCGTTTTCCAAGGCTGGCAAACAACTTGGAAGCGCAGATGAAAGGGATTTATTCCCTGAAGCAATTCGTCTGGTTGATGAGGCAAGACCGCAGGCCGTAATGCTTGAAAACGTCCGAGGGCTTTTGGATTCTGTATTTGATGAGTACAGAATGAAAATAATCAATGATTTGGAAAAACTTGGTTATAAGGCTGAATGGAAGCTCGTGAATGCCTCCGATTATGGAGTTTGTCAATTAAGACCAAGAGTAGTATTTGTTGCTCTCAAAAAGAATTTTTCAGAGTGTTTTACTTGGCCGTCAAATGGCGCATATCGTGCGCCAACCGTTGGGGCATTGCTTCTGGATTTAATGATCGAGAGGGGTTGGGCTGGTGCTCATTTTTGGGCTCAACGTGCCAATGATATAGCTCCTACACTTGTTGGCGGTTCAAAAAAGCATGGAGGTCCTGATTTAGGTCCAACCAGAGCAAAAAAGGCATGGGCCAGCTTAGGTGTTGACGGCAATGGTATTGCGGATTTTGCACCGGAACCTGATTTTTCTGGAATGCCCAAACTGACAGTACGAATGACTGCTCGCATTCAAGGGTTTCCAGATGATTGGTTGTTTAGTGGTAAAAAAACATCTGCATATCGTCAGGTTGGAAATGCTTTTCCACCGCCTGTTGCGCATTCTGTGGGCAAGCAGATCAACGAAGCTTTAAATATTGCCGCAAGAAAAAAACTGAGGTTGGCATAGTGGCTAAGATCAAGGATGGTGCACGGGCTAAACTGAGAGCGCATTTTTTATCTAACCTCAACCGTGTAATTGACTCTGGCGAACTACGTGAAGTTGCGGGCGGAATAAGTGAATGGGCCAGGCGTGTTCGCGAACTGCGTACAGAAGAAGGCTTTCAAATATTAACTCATAATGATCGAAGCGATCTTAAGCCCGGTGAATATTTGTTGGAAAATCCGAAACCGCAACCTGCGTTTGAAAGATCGATATCAAAAGAAACGCGGGCATATGTTTTAGACCGCAATGGCTTTACATGCCAAATGTGTGGAGCGGTAGCAGGTGAACCACATCCGTATGACCTTGGCAGAAAGACACGTCTTCACATTGGACACATAATTGATAAAAGCATGGGTGGTACAGATGATCCCAGTAATTTAAGGGCTATTTGTTCTGTTTGTAATGAAGGAGCGTCAAACATCACTCTGACAAGACCTGATTTGCAGAAGTTGTTGATTCAAGTGAGACGTGCGACATCAATTGATCAGCTTGAAGTATTAAAATGGTTGATACGAAAATTTCCAAAACAATCGAAGGATTTTACTGAAGATCTATAGATGCTATGGTCGCTTGCCGAGCGCGTTCGACTTGGCGTAACACGACAGCGCTTCGTCGAAGCCGCGCTCCAGGCAGATGTCGAAGGCGGTGGCGGCGCGCGGGAACACCGAGCACGCCAGCTTCTCGCGCTCGTCCGCGGTGAAGTCGGACAGCACGTAGCCCGCGATGTCGTCGTGGTTGGGCCGCCCGATGCCAAAGCGCAGCCGGGCGAAGTCGGGCGTGCCCAGGCGCGCGCGCATAGAACGCAGGCCGTTGTGTCCACCAAGCCCGCCGCCCTTTTTGAAGCCGAACCAGCCAAAGCCCAGTTCCAGCTCGTCGTGCACGACGAGTATCTCGGTGGGTTCAACCTTGTAGAAGCGGGCCATCTCGGCAACAGCATCCCCGGACAGGTTCATGTAGGTTTCCGGAACGATACACCAGATTCGGCCCGCGGCGCTTTCGTACTGAGCCCAGCGTCCCCTGAATCCACGCTTCCACGACAGCGAGGCGTAGATGCTCAACGATTCCAGGAACTGCCAGGCCACGTTGTGACGATTGCCGGCGTACTCGCGGCCGTGATTGCCAAGAAATGCGTACAGCTTGATCATACGGGGTGTAGCATACCGTTGAAGCGCGGATTTGACCATCGGGCGCCGGGAGGATACACTCGCGACTATGAACGAAATGGTATACGTCATCGGGCACAAGAATCCCGATACCGATTCTCTCGTGGCTGCCACGGCGTACGCGCACCTGAAGCGCGAGCTGGGTCTGACCCGTTGCATGGCGGCGCGGGCTGGAACGATGAGCCCCCAGGCCGAGTACGTCTTCGAGCGGCTGGGAATTCCCTTTCCCCACTTTATCCCCGACCTGATACCCAAGGTGGAATACTACATGGGCTCCGGGGCAAAGATGGTCGATCGGGGAACTCCATTGTGGGACGCGCTTTCCATGATGAACCAGAGCGGCCAGAAGGCCCTTCCCATCGTGGACAGCGATGGTCGCTATCGGGCCATGCTGCACTACAGCTCGTTTGCGCAGAACATACTCAAGAAGATAAACCCCCACAAGAAAGCGGTTATCCCCACGAGCGTGTCTCGACTGCAGGCCACGATCAAGGCCCAGCCAGTCTGCGCGTTCAGGGCCGATGAACAGTTCAAGGCGCACGTCCTCGTGGCCGCGCTGGAGACAGAGAGTTTCAAGCGCCATCTCGACGCCGAGTCCACCGACAACGTCATCGTCATAGTAGGTGACAGGGTCGACGTGCAACGCTACGCTATAGAGTCCAAGGTTCGTGTCGTCATAGTCAGCAACGGAGCCCTGCTCGGCAGGGAACTCAAAGAGCTGGCGGAGGCCAACGGCGTATCGGTGCTCGTCTCGCCGTACGACACATCGAGCACCAGCCTACTCGTCATCTACTCCACGCCGGTGGAGACGATGGGTGACGAAACCATCTACCCCGTGCGCCTGCACGAGACGCTCAGGCGTGCCCGGGAGGCCATCGCGGAGAGCCCGAGCCGCTCGGTGCCGGTGCTCGACGACGACGACCGCGTCGTAGGCCTCTTTGACGAAGGAGACCTGATACGCGAGCCCACGATCAGCCTCATCCTCGTGGACCACAACGAACTGGGGCAGGCCGTAGACGGAGCGGAACACTACCGCATACTCGAGGTGATAGACCACCACCGGCTCGGCGCGTTCAGCACGCGCTATCCGATAACCTTCATCAACCGCGTCGTGGGGTCGACCAGCACCATCGTCGCGTCTATGTACCGGGACGCCAAGGTACCCATTCCCCGGGGCATGGCCGCGCTGCTCCTCGCGGGCATCCTGTCGGACACGCTGATACTCAAATCCGCTACCGTTACCGACCAGGACCGGGAGATGGCCGAGTACCTGTCTACCATCGCCGATCTGGAAATAGATGAGTTTGGCAGTGACTTGATGAGTTCTGCCAGCCTCGTGGCCAGCAAGCCGGTGCCCGAGATAATCGGCCTGGACATGAAGGAGTACAGCGCGGTCGACCTGTCGTTTACGGTAAGCCAGGTGGAGGTTCACTCGCCGGATGAGATACTGGAGCGCCAGTCCGACGTGCTCGCCGAGCTGGCGAGCCTTCGCGAGCATGGCGGACACTACCTCTGCGCGTTGATGGTTACCGATATAACCGAGCTGTCGAGCGTGCTCTTCGTCCAGGGTGACAAGGAATTCGTGTCGATGCTGCGCTTCCCGCGGCTTGGCGAATGTGTGTTCGAACTCAAGGATGTCCTGTCGCGCAAAAAGCAGCTCGTTCCGCTGCTGATCGAGCTTATCGAGAAAGCCACCGAGACCTGATAGCCGAGTTTGCGGCCTAGCCGCCAGATTTGCGGCTTAGCCGCCGAGTTTGCGGCTTAGCCGCCGAGTTTGCGGCTTAGCCGCCGAGTTTGCGGCCTAGCCGCCAGATTTGCGGCTTAGCCGCCGAGTTTGCGGCCTAGCCGCCAGACATCAGGTGTATGGCTTCTACCCTGTCCCCTTCGGTGATGGTGGTGCTATCCCACGATGACTTTGGCACGAGAGAGCCGTTTACCTTGACGACGATGAGCGGAAACGACCAGCGCTTTGCCGCGAGCAACTCCCTCACCGTAAGGGATTCTCCGGCAAAGTTCTCCTGGGCGCCGTTGAGGGTAATGATCATAAACCAACCTTAGCACGAACACCCCGCACATTTCAGCAACACAGCTTGTCGGAATCGCCGTATACTACGGCTCATGCGCCATGGTGCCAGACTCAAGCGAATTATAATCTTGCCGTTTTTTTCCATTATGGCAGCCGGCTTCGCGTTTATATGGTTGGGATACCTCGACGCGTCCAGGGCAGCGTTACGCGAAGCCGTGTCGGCCATCGTGCGCGAATCGTCGGAACGCGTCGGGGAAGAGCTGTCAAGGCGCCTGGACTCAGCTGCCCTCGCGGCTGGGGGGAACGCGGCGTTTCTGGCGGTCTTTCCTCAGACGGACGAGTACGCCCGTTCGATCCAGAACGTGTTCGTCTCGCAGCTTGAGGTGGATACGACCATAGCCATTTACTCGGTAGGGTTCGCGAACGGTGACTATCTCGAAGCCCAGCGCCTCCAGTCGGGAGCTGTACGCGTAGGGCGCGCCGGCGCATCGACTGGGCATGCCCTTGTATTCAAGCCTGTTTTGGAAGATGGGGGCTTTGGCCCCGCCGGCGAAACCGTTCCGGGCTATGATCCGCGGACGCGCCCCTGGTACCGGGCTGCGCTGGCAGCCGGCGGTTCAGCCTGGAGCGAGCCCTACACGCTGTATTCCAACGCAGATCCAGCCATAGCCGTATCGTTGCCCATATTCGTTGACAATCGCATCGTGGGGGTAACCAGCGCGACGCTGAGACTTGGCACACTCTCGGAATACCTGGCCGGCATGGAAGAAGCCAGAAACGGGTTCATGTACGTCGTAGATGAGGAGGGCTTGCTCATCGCCGCTTCCGGGGCTTCAATCGTGCGTGCGGACGGTACCAGAGCCAGGGCGCATGAGACTGAGATCCCGCTCGCGGCTACTCTCGCCCGTGCCGCGCAGGGTGTGGCAGAAGGAGTTTTCCTGTTTGCCGAGGATGGGGTCGAGTATCTGGGGCGCGCGGTGCCGTTTTCCCCCGCTCCCGGGCTTGACTGGACGATAGTGCTTGCCGTGGAAGAGCGCGCCTACGCGTCGCGACTCCAGGAAGCTGATGAAAGGAACTTCGTCCTGCTCGCCGTTTTCCTCGGCGCATCCCTGCTGGCTGGCTGGTTCGTCGTAGACTACGTGACAAAGCCGATACGGGCCCTCGCAGACAGCGTGGACGTGTTTCAACCCGGCGTCGTGGTTCCCCCGGCGCTCGCGGAATTTTCCAACCGCAACAACGAGCTAGGCAGGCTGTCGCGTTCGTTCCTGGCGATGAAAACCAGGCTTGACGAGAGCTTCTTGTCGCTCCAGGCCAACCTGGACGAAAAGGAGGTGCTCCTCAAGGAGGTGCACCACCGCGTCAAGAACAACCTGCAGATCGTTTCAAGCATATTGTCCATCCAGTCGGGGACGCTGGATGACCCTGGTGCGAAGCAGGCGTTCAACGATTGCCAGGATCGCATCCAGGCCATGGCTCTGGTGCACGAGGAAGTGTACCACACGGGGTCTTTCGTGGAGCTGGACATGAGGGGGTATCTACGGCGGATAAGTGAGTCGTTGCGGTACGCCGGCGACAGCGCCTCCCGCACCGTGGAGATACGGCTGGACATTGGCGACGAGGCGTCGCTTTCGCTCGAAAAGGCCATTCCGTGCGGGCTCATAGTCAACGAGCTCGTTACCAATGCCCTCAAGCACGCGTTTACGGGCAAGACTCACGGGCTCGTTACCATCGCGTTTGGTACGGGCTCGTCGCTGTGCCACCTTGAGGTACGCGACGACGGCATAGGAATGGACGATACCCCCGCGCGTCCGGACGAGAAGCCCGGTTTTGCGATGGCGCACGAGGGTATTGGCAGCCACCTCGTGCATGGGCTTGTGTCCCAGCTCGGCGGCTCGATGCAGCGCGACGCTCCTCCCGACGGCGGCACCCGGGTTATAGTTGAGTTCCCTGTGTAGACGCGCTTATGAATTTTTATGTTGTACATAAAATGAACACGTATTTAAAGGTACGCGTGGTCGTGATACAGTTCTGGATACGGCTCTGACGCCATGTCAGCAGCACCCGGGCGTTGCCCGGATCTGAACCAATCCTTTTCTTTTTTCAAGGAAGGAAAACAAATGAAACGCACACTCGTAGCCCTGCTGCTCGTGGCCGCCCTTGCGGCGCCCGCGTTTGGGCAGTTTGTACCAGGGTCGATGCAAAACGGCATGACCATGGGGTTGTTCGAGAACGAGATAGACCAAGCGTTCCAGGCCAACCCTGATTTTGGTGATTACGACGCCAGTTTCCTGTTTGCCGGGCTCGGTAACCCGTTGTCCGGTGTTGAGGATGACTCTATTCCATTCTACTTCAACGACTATGACGCGTTCGATACCGGTTTCAATACCCCACTACGCCTAGGGTACTATATGGCCGGATCGCTGCCGCTGTCATTGTATACGTCTATGGATATTGGCGCTTTGTCCGCTCGGGATATAATCAGCGATTACACCACAACGACTACGGCAGTATCCGCCGTCGTAGACGGCACGACGACCACCAATCATAGATGGACGGATCTGAGTACGACTGTTACTCCTACTGATACTATTCTGTTCAGTGATTACGCGGTTGATCTGCAGGCGTTGGTGAAGCTCGGGACGGCTATAACCGGGCTTTACATCAATGTGGCAGGCGATAACTCTCCTGCAGATGTTGCGGCTGCAAATGGATATTTCGCCAGCTCTGTCGCTACTCACAACTACAATTCAGCCGCCGGCGGAGAGGTGCCGGTAGCTACGCTGGATTATACCGTTACGCAAAGCACAACCAACATAAACCCCGCGGGTTTGCCTGCCGCTGGTGCCGCCGGCGTATACTCGTTTGATGATACGATCCGTGTGGGGGTTCCGTTTTCGATGCGAACCGGCGACATGGAACACGTCGCGTACCTGGACGCTACGATCGCGTCGACGGATGATTCAGCGGCGTATAGTTACGTCGAGACGCTCCACGCTGATTCCGTGGGCGGCGCGTCTGTCGATGATGATACGCTGGCGATTACCTCGAAGACGAGCGCTACCGATGTATCGCTCACCTACGAATTGACCCTGCCCGCCGGGGACGGCGGTGACGAATGGCTCGCTTCG